>CAYNRD010000098.1:0-7515 GCA_964399515.1 uncultured Mycobacteriaceae bacterium
GTGATCGGCCATTGCCTGACAAATGGCCTGGTTGTAGAGCGCATCGGCGGGCGGGGACGCATTTGCGTAGGGGGCGGGAAAGCCGCCGCCCACATCGATCACCGCCGGCCGGACGCCGGCCCGGTCGCACACCTCGGCCGCCCGGCCGATCATCAGCCCGAACGCGGCCGGATCCAGGCACTGGGATCCGACGTGAAAGGTGATCCCGGGCCGGGCGCCGCTGTCCCGCACCGCCCGCAACAGGGCGACCGCCTCCGCGCCGTCGACACCGAACTTGCCGACCAGGTCCTGCGTGGCCAGCCCCGCCTGCGCCGTGATGCGGACCAGCAGATCCAGCCGGTCCGGGGCACCGGCCTGGCCCAGGATCTTGGCCAACTCCTCCTCCGTGTCGAGGGAGAAGGTCGTCACGCCGAATTGATGGCAGGCGGTCCGGATCGCCCGCGGGGTCTTGACCGGATGCATGAAATGGCAGCGCGCCTCGGGCAGCACCGCCTTGACCGCCGTCACCTCCCCCAGCGACGCGGTATCGAAATCCCGGATGCCGCCCGCCCACAGGGCCTTCAGGATTTCGGTATCATCGTTGCATTTCACCGCGTACATGGGCGTGCCCGGGAAGCCGGCGACAAAGCGCCGGGCCGCCTGCGTCGCGGCGTGCGGGCGCAGGGCCATCACCGGCTCATCCGGGGCCAGGGCGCGCACGACATCCAAGGCATGATCAAAATGCTGCATCGGGGGGCCTCCGCATGGTTGGCTTGGGTGGCTTGGGCGCTGCCGGGGGCGTGACCATCGCAGTTTGCATCGGTACTGGTTAACGTAGCCTGTGCTGGACAGGTGACGAAGGGATAAAGGGGCGTGGGCCTGTGATCGGACTGTTGCGCGTGGGCGTTCGGCTGCTGGTTGGCCTGGGTGTGGCCGTGGTGGGTGTGATCGCGGCGGGCGCGGCATGGATGTCCCAATCGGTTCCCGATTACAACGCCACCCTGCGGGTCGAGGGGCTGGACGCACCCGTCCAGATCATCCGGGACCAAAACGCGGTGCCGCACATCTTCGCCGCCGATGACAACGACGCCTATTTCGCGCTGGGCTTCCTGCACGCCCAGGACCGGATGTGGCAGATGGACCTGCACCGCCGGATCGGCGCCGGCCGGTTGAGCGAACTCGTTGGCGCCCGGGCCCTGCCCGCCGACCGGCTGATGCGGGTCCTGGGCCTGCACCGGCGGGCGGAGGGGGATTTCCTGGCTCTGTCCCGGCCGGTGCAGCGGGCACTGCAGGCCTATGCGGATGGCGTCAACGCCTGGATGGCGACCCGGTCCGGGCCGCTGCCGATCGAGTTTACCGTGCTGTGGTACGAGCCCGAGCCCTGGACCCCGGCGGATTCCCTGGTCTGGGGCCAGATCATGGCGCTGCAGTTGTCCCAGAACTACCGGTCCGAGATCTTGCGCGCCCGCATCGCCAACCGCTTGGGCGAGGGCGTGCTGGACACCCTGTTCCCCGCCGATGGCGCCGACGCCGTCAGCACCTTGGGCTCCGCGGCGCCCCAGGTGCCCCAAGCCCCCCTGGACCGCCTGGCCGGGGCGCTGGCGCCGGCCTCGGCCGCACCGCCCTTCGGCCCGGGATCGGCGTCCAATGTCTGGGCGGTGACCGGCGACCGGTCGCGAACCGGGGCCGCCCTGCTGGCCAATGACCCGCATCTGGCGCTGATGTCGCCCAGCATGTGGTATCTGGCGCGGATCGAAGCGCCCAGCCTGTCACTGACCGGGGCGACCGTGCCGGGCTCGCCCTTCCACATCCTGGGCCACAACGGCGCGGTCGCCTGGGGACTGACCAGCACCAGCACCGATGTCCAGGACCTGTTCGTGGAGCGGCTGGACCCGGACAATCCCGGCCTGTACCTGACCCCGGACGGCCCGCGCCCCTTCGACACCCGCGAGGAGGTGATCCGCGTGCGCTTCGGCGATCCCGTGACGCTGACCGTGCGCGAGACCCGGCACGGGCCGGTGATCTCCGACATCGACGCCGATGCCGCCGCCGTGGTCGCGGACGGCCATGTGTTGGCGCTTGCGTTCACCGGCTTCAAGCCGCGCAACACCACGGCCCAGGCCTACTACGCCCTGAACCGGGCCCAGGATTGGGACGGCGTGGTGTCCGCCCTGCGGTCCTGGAAGGCGCCGCTGCAAAACGTCATCGGCGCCGACACCCGGGGCACGATCGGGTTCTACCTGCCGGGGCGCATTCCGATCCGCCGGAACTTCGATGGCACCCGGCCGGTGCCTGGCTGGACCGGCGACTACGCCTGGGAGGGGGAAATCCCGTTCGAGGCCCTGCCCAACGGCCGCGCCGACCGGAACGGCGTGTTCGTGAACGCCAATGAAAGCCCGGTGAGCGCCGATTACCCCCACTTCCTGGCCCGCCGGCACGACCCGGGCTACCGGGCCCGGCGGATCAAGGAGGCCCTGGCCGCCCAGGGCCCGCACAGCCTGGAGAGCTTCGAGGCGATCATCACCGATACGGTGTCGCTGGCCGCGCGCGATGTCTTGCCGCTGATGCTGGTGATCCGGGCCGAGACCGCCGAGACCGCCGAGGCCCTGGCCTTGCTGAACCGATGGGACTTCGCCATGGCGGCCGACCGCCCCGAGCCGCTGATCTTCATCGCCTGGCTGGAGGCCCTGCACGAGGTGCTGCTGGAGGACGAGTTGGGGGCGCTGTTCGGCGACGTGCCCGGGCCGGACCCCAAGACGATCGAGCGCATCCTGACCCGGGAGCCCGGCTGGTGCGACGACCGGACCACGCCGCCGACCGAAACCTGCCAACAGGCGCTGAAGACCGCCTTCGACCTGGCCTTGGGCCGGCTGGGTGAAAAATTCGGCCGGGACGTCACCCGCTGGCGCTGGGGCGACGCCCACCAGGCGCCGAACAACCATCCGCTGTTCGGGTTCGTGCCGGTGCTGAGCGCATTGTTCGACGCCCGGGTCGAAACCCCGGGCGGCCCGTTCACGGTGAACCGCGGCAACGGCTTCTTCAAGGGCGTCAGCAGCGAGTTCGAGCACACCCACGGCGCCGGCCTTCGGGCGCTGTACGACATGGCGGCACCCGACCAGTCCCTGTTCATGATCTCGACCGGCCAGTCCGGCAATCCGTTCAGCCATCGCTATGGCGACCTGGCCGGCGCCTGGGCGGCGGGGGAGCATTTCCGCATCCACGGCACGCCGGCCGAACTGACCCAGCAGGACCTGCCCCGGCTGACCCTGCGCCCCGACCTGCAAGCCCCGCCGCCCTAAAAACCCCGAAAGTCAAGGCGCCCGCCCCATGACCGACCCCATCCCCCCCGTGGATTTCACCGTTATCGAGCGGGCCCGCGACGCCATCGCCGGGCACGTGGTCCGAACGCCGCTGGTGCCGGCGGGCGCGCTGAGCACCCGTATGGGCTGCCAGGTGTTCCTGAAGCTGGAGAACCTGCAGCGCACGGGCTCGTTCAAGGACCGGGGGGCCTTCAACATGCTGTCCGGCCTGGACGCAGACGCCCGCCGGCGCGGCGTGATCACCATGTCGGCGGGCAACCACGCCCAGGGCGTCGCGTACCACGCGACCGCCTTGGGCATTCCATCCACCATCATCATGCCGCGGATGACGCCCTTCAATAAGGTCGCCAAGACCGAAGGCTTCGGCGCCACCGTCATGCTGCACGGCGAAAGCCTGGACGACGCCCAGGAGATCTGCCACCGGCGGATCGAGCAGGATGGCCTGACCCTGGTGCACCCGTTCGACGATCCGGCGATCATCGCGGGCCAGGGCACCATCGGCCTGGAATTGCTGGAGGACGGCGCGCCATTCGACGATCTGATCGTGCCGATCGGCGGCGGCGGGCTGATCTCGGGCATCGCCACCGTGCTGAAGGCGCGCCGGCCGGAGATCACCATCCTGGGCGTCGAGGTGGACAGCTATCCGTCCATGGCCGACGCCCTGCGCGGCAACCCGCGCCGATACCGGGGCTCGACCATCGCCGAAGGAATCGCCGTCAAGAAGCCGGGCACCCTGACCAAGCCGATCGTGGCCCGCCTGGTCGATGACGTGCTGGCGGTCGATGAAGCCTCGATCGAAACGGCGGTGCTGCGGCTGGCCACCGACGCGAAGCTGGCCGTGGAAGGGGCCGGCGCCGCGGGCGTCGCGGCACTGATGGCCCATTGGCGGCGCTTCCAGGGCCGGCGGGTCGGCGTGATCATCTGCGGCGGCAACATCGACCCGCGCATCCTGTCGGCGATCCTGATGCGCGGCTTGGCGCGGGATGGCCAACTGGCGCGGCTGCGGGTCGGCATTGAGGACCAGCCGGGCGTGCTGGGGCGGGGCGCCAGCCTGATCGGCGATGCCGGCGGCAACATCGTCGAGGTCTACCACCATCGGCTGTTCTTCGACCTGCCGGTGAAGCAGGCGGACATGGATGTGGTGGTGGAAACCCGGGACCGGGACCATGTCCAGACGATCGCGAAGGCGCTGGGCCAGGCCGGCTTTCCGACCAAGGTGTTGAGCGAGCTGGGCTGATCGACGTCACTGCGCCGGATCGCGTGGCGCCTTACCCTCGCCCCGGTCTTGGGAAAATCATCCCTTTCGGGCATAAGGGAGTGTGGACGACCCGGTGCCGGCGCCCAGGGGCGGGCCGCCGGGTGTCCCGCGCGGGGTCCTGGGCCCGTGCGGAGTGAGGCTGCCGGCACCCAGAACCGGGGCCAAGGGGACTGGAATTGGCGGACGACGAACGACCGATAATCGTCAAGAAGGTCAAGAAGGCGGCCCATGGCCACCATGGCGGCGCCTGGAAGGTGGCCTATGCGGACTTCGTGACCGCGATGATGGCCTTTTTCCTGATGCTGTGGCTGCTGAACGTCACCACCGAGGAGCAACGCGCCGGCATCGCCAACTATTTCGAGCCCGCCTCCATCGCCCGGTCGACCAGCGGGTCCGGCGGCATCCTGGGCGGGTTGACCATCGGCCAGCCGGGCCAGCAATCGGCCCCGTCGGCCCGCTTCTCCCTGGAGAACGCGGTGCCGCGCCACAATGAGCCCCAGGACGATTCGAACAACATCAATGACGGCTCCAGCGAGGAGGCGACCGACCAGGACGGCAACCCGGAGAACGAGTTCGACTTCAACTTCACCGGCGTGATCGACCAGGAGGACGAGGACGCGGCCACCGACCAGGACCGGTTCGAGGTCACCGGCGTGGTGGACGTGGACGACCTGGAGCAGCAGGAGCGGGAGGCCCTGGAAGCCGCCGAACAGCGGGCCCAGCGCGAGGCGTTGGAACTGGCCGAACAACAGGCGCGGGACGAGCGTGAAGCCTTCGAGGAGTTGAAGGCCCAATTGGAAGAGCAGATCGCCAACAATCCGGAATTGGCCCAGTTGGCCGACAGCCTGGTGATCGAAATCACCACCGATGGGTTGAAGATCGACCTGACCGACCAGGAGGATTTCTCCATGTTCCCGCTCGGCTCGGCCAATCTGAGCGACCGCAGCGCCCAATTGGTGCAGTTGGTCGCCGGCAAGGTGGCCGACCTGCCCCAGAAGCTGGAGATCATCGGCCACACGGATTCGACGCCCTTCATCGGCGGCGGCCGCTATGGCAACTGGGAATTGTCCGCCGACCGCGCCAATGCCAGCCGGCGAGCCCTGTTGCAAAGCGGCATCGATCCGGCCCGGATCGACACCGTCACCGGCAAGGCCGACACTGACCCGTTTGTGCCCGACAACACCCGCGACCCGCGCAACCGCCGAATCTCGATCATCCTGTTGAGCGACCATCCCCTGCCGCCCGAAATCCAGGCCCGGCTAAATTCCGGCTGATCCCGGGCGCGCGCCGCTTTCGGGCGTTGCGGCGGTTTCACATTTCCGTCAGCATCCTTCGGCGTGCGTCACCCTTGGCGGCACTGTGTCAAAGTGATGGTCGATGGTGGCTGCGCGGCTGCCGCGCGGATGGGTGCGTTCATGTCGATTATCGATCGCAAGATCAAAACGGTTCAGCAATTCTTCCGGTCCGGGCCGATGCCCTGCCCCTATCTTCCTGGCCGGATCGAGCGGAAACTGTTCACCCGCATGGCCGGAACCGACGGCCCGGCGCTGAATTCGATCCTGACCCAGGCCGGGTTCCGGCGCAGCCACGACATCCTCTACCGGCCCGCCTGCGGCGGCTGCCACGCCTGTGTGCCGGTGCGCATTCCGGTCACCGCCTTCACGCCGTCCAGGACCCAGAAGCGGCTGCTTCGCCGCAACGCCGACCTGATCGGCCAGGTTGGCCCCGTGATCGCGTCCGAGGCGTATTTCGATCTGTTCCGCCGGTATGAGGCGGCCCGCCATGCCGAGAGCGACATGGCGCGCATGGGCCATCCGGAATTCACCGCCATGGTCGAGGACGGGGCGCTGAACTCCATGATGGTTTCCTATACCGACCCCGCAGGCAGCCTGGTCGCGGTGATGATGGCCGACCGGCTCGATGACGGTGTGTCGGCGGTCTACAGCTTCTTCGATCCCGACCAGGCCCGTCGCAGCCTGGGCACCTATGTGATCCTGGACCTGATCGCTCGCACCCGGGCCCGAGGGCTGGCCCATGTCTATCTGGGCTACTGGATCGCCCAGAGCCCGAAGATGGCTTACAAAAACAACTTCAAACCCTTGGAACGGCTGACGCAAACCGGCTGGATCATCGACCCGGCCGATCCAGATCCGAAAAAAAATTAGTTTCATCCGCCCTCTTTTGGATTATTGTGACTTTGTGTTGGGGCTCGCGGTGCTTTGTGTTGCGAAGGGTCCCCTGTTATGCAAGCACCGCATCGCCCCCTTGCATAAAGCGGGGACATCGTCCACATCTAGCGCCCTTCGGGCGGAGACAAGGCGTCGGGCAGGTCGGAACACGGCCTTCGGCGCCGCGGAGGGAACATCCCGCCGCCGAACCAAGCCATCATCGGGAGGAAAGTGAATGGCCATCCAACGCCGTAAGTTTTTGACCGGTGCCGCCGTTGGCGGTGCCGCAACCGTGGCCGCCGCGACCGGCCTGCCGGCCCCGGCTCTGTCCCAGGGCCGCCGCGAGCTGCGCATGGTCACGTCCTGGCCGAAGAATTTCCCGGGCCTGGGCACCGGCGCCCAGCGGGTCGCCGACCGCATCACCGCTGCCACCGACGGCCGGATCACCGTACGCCTGTTCGCGGCCGGCGAGCTGGTCGGCGCGTTCGAGATCTTCGATGCCGTGTCCCAGGGCAATGCCGATCTGTTCCACGCCGCGTCCTACTACTGGCAGGGCAAGAGCCTGGGCTTCAACTTCTTCACCGCCGTGCCGTTCGGCTTCACCGCGAACGAGAACGATGCCTGGGTGCATTATGGCGGCGGCCAGGAGCTGTGGGACGAGCTGGCGGCCGGCTTCAACCTGAAGTCCTTCCCCGCCGGCAACACCGGCGTGCAGATGGGCGGCTGGTTCAAGAGCGAGGTCAATTCCGCCGAGGACTTCCAGGGCCTGCGCTTCCGGATGCCGGGCCTG
>CAYNRD010000099.1:0-5269 GCA_964399515.1 uncultured Mycobacteriaceae bacterium
CATGTTCGGCCAGATTGGTCAAGAACGCGATGACGGCATGCTTGACCTCCCGCTCGATCATGTCGATGCGGTCAACCTGCCATTTGCCCCGCTCCCAGACCGCCTTGGAGGCATCGGCTGGGATCACGCCCAGGTCGGCCATTTTGTCCGCGGCGAGGGACTCGATCTCGATCCAGATCCGGAACTTGCTCTCCGGCTCCCAGATCTGGGCCATGGCATCGCGGCTGTAACGGGGGATCATGACGGTTTTCCTGGCAAGGCAGTTCGGCGAGAATGACGGCACCACGGCACCATCCGGTCAGGAGCCCCGTCATGCCCGATACCCACGCCCCCGCCAAGAGCCAGGCCCAATTGCGGGTCGATCTGGCCGCCTGCCTGCGCCTGGCCGCCTATTTCGGCTATAATGAGGGGATCGGAAACCACTTCAGCTACGCGATCGATGCCGATGGCGGCCGGTTTCTGGTCAACCCAAACCGCAGCTACTGGACCCAGGTTACCGCATCGGACCTCTTGCTGGTCGACCGGCACGGCACCGTGCTGGAGGGGGAGGGGCCGGTGGATGCGACCGCCTTTCACATCCACAGCCGGGTGCACCTGGCCCACCCCAAGGCCCGCTGCGTGCTGCACACCCATATGCCCCACGCGACGGCACTGGCGCTGTTGGAGGACATGACCCTGGAGATGATCAGCCAGAACGCGCTGATGTTCTATGACCGGGTCGCCTATGACACCGACTACAACGGTTTGGTGTTTTCGAACCAGGAGGGGGACCGGATCGCGGACGCGCTGGGGGACGGCAAGACCGTGATGATGATGGCCAATCACGGTGTCCTGGTCACCGCCCCCACCATCGCCCAGGCCTGGGAACGCCTCTACACGCTGGAGCGGGCCGCCCAGGTGCAGATCCTGGCCATGTCCACGGGCCTGCCCCGCCGCCCGGTCGACCCAGAGACGGGCCGCCGCACCGCCGAGGAGCTGGACTGCCCCGAAATGTCCGAAACCCTGTTCACGGCCATGAAACAGGTCCTGGACCGGGACCTGCCCGGCTACGCCGACTGACCGTCGGGGGCTGCGTGCCGGGTTTGCAAAGGGTGTTCTAGGGTGTCGATAGGGCCGGCGCCGTGCGCCCTCGCGCGGACAGAACCGAGCATGCGTCCATCGCCTCAGGTAATCGTGAAGCGTTGCAGGGCGGTGGCCAGGTCGTCGCCGAAGGAGGCGCCGCGGCGGATCAGGGCGGAGCGCATGGGCAAGGGTGCGAGATCCGGGTGGTTGGGCTCCAGGCTGGTGAGCAGGCAGACCGGGATGTGGCGGGTGGTCGGCATGGCGGCAATGGCGCAGGCCAGGTCGACGCCGGACATCTTCGGCATCACCTGGGCGGTGATCACCAGATCCGGCTTGGTCTCCACGATCAGTTCCACCGCCTCGAACCCCGACATGCAGGTGTTGACACCATAGCCGCAGGCGGCCAGTTCCCGCTCGACCACCCGGGCGGCCGAGCGCTGGGGCATGACCAGCAGAATGTCGGTCTCGGTGCGGATCAGCGCCTCATCCACATCGAAGTCGAAGGTCTTCGGCATGGAGCGCACGACCATGCCGACATCTTCCAGGCTGATCTCCTCCCCATCCAGCAGCGAGCCGATGGTGTCCACGAAGCGCTGCAAATCGGTGATGTGGCCGTCTTCCAGCTTCGTGACCCCGGTCATGTAGTTTTCCATCCGGTGGGTCAGCGGCCCAAGGCCGGTCAGGGAGACCGACCGCGCCTTCAGGCGCAGGTTGAAGGTCGACTGGGCGATTTGCAGCGCGGCGGTGTCCCGCGCCAGATCACCGGTGCGGGCCTGCTGCAGGCGGATGTCCAGCTCCGCCATGACGTCGCGCGCTTCGGCCAGGATTTCCGCCTCTGCCTGACGGTCGACCTCTTCTTCGGACAGCACGGAGGCTTTGGCCATGATCACGGTCCTTTTTTGGCGCGAAGGGGGGACGGCGTGCAGATCGGGGCGTGGGTTCAGGCATGCGCCCCGAAGGCGCGAAACCGGCTCTTCATAGCGGATCGGGCGATGGCCCGAAACCAGTAATGCGGCCAAAGCACGGCGCCCGTCACAACAATCCTGCCCCCCGAAAGCTGGTGCGGCCGTGGCGGCCGATGATGATGTGGTCATGCAAGGAGATGTCGACCGTCTTCAAGGCCCGGTCCAGCGCCTTGGTCATGTCGATGTCCTGGCGGGAGGGGGAGGGGTCGCCGGTCGGGTGGTTGTGCACCACGATCACCGCGCCACTGTCCAGGGCCAGGGCGCGCTTGACCACCTCCCTGGGGTACAAGGGCGCGTGGTCGATGGTGCCCTGGCCGACCCGCTCATCCTTGATCAGCTGGTTCTTGCGGTCCAGGAACAGCAGCCGCACCTCCTCGGTGGGGGAGAACTTCATCTGCAAATCCAGATAGTCCAGCACCTGCTGCCAGCTGCCCAGGATCGGCAGCTTGCGGGGCGCGTCCCGCAGCATGCGGCGGGCGGCCAGGTTGGCGGCGCGCAACAGGCCGATCGCCACCGGCCCCAGCTTGCCCCGGTCGGCCAGGGCCTGGGGGCTGGCCGACAACACCTCGCCCAGGCCGCCGAACTCCCGCAGCAGGTCCTTTGCCAGCGGTTTCACGTCCCGGCGGGGAATGGCGGCGAACAGCATCAGCTCCAGAATCTCGTAGTCCTGCAGGCTGTCCTCCCCCGCCTCCAGGAACCGGGCGCGCAGCCGGTCCCGGTGGCCGTGGTGGTGCGGCTTTTTCGATGCCGGGGTCGCCTCGGGCGTGTCGGGGGTGGACGGGCCCTCGGGGGGCTTAGCGCGCGGCGCCATCGCCGCCACTCTCGGCCGTCTTCAGCAGCACGCCCTGGCCGTCCGGCCCGTCCACGAACACAACGCCGCAGTCTTCCAGGGCGGTTCGGATGGCGCGGAGGTTGTTGGGGATCGGATTGGACCGGCCGGCTTCGAAATTGCGCACCGTGGACTGGCCGACCGCGGCCAGTTCGGCCAGCACGTCTTGCTTCATGTCCAACAGGGCGCGCGCGGCGCGGCATTGCTTTGGGCTGAGCATGCCAAAACCATGCACCCGATCTATCATGGGCAGAACGGATCAAAATCGTTCAGGTGATGCGTTTGCGTTAACACGATCGAAAAGCGTTATGATCGGGACGGGCCAGGGGCCCGATCCGCGTTAGAACCGCAGCCGGTATTCGACCTGGACGATGCCCTCATTGGTTTCCAGCGGTTCGCCGGTGGCGTCGGTTTCATTGTCGGCCTGGGCGTAGATGGCCTCCGCGATCACTTCGTGGGAGGGCGCCAGGGTGTACCGGGCCGCGGCCAGCAGGGCGAAGCCGTCCTCGGACAGCGGGTTGGGCGGGTCGGTGCGGATATCGTCCTGTTCGAACCAGTCAAAGCGGGCGGAGAGGCGCGCCCGCCCGAAATCCCGCGACACCAGGCCGGAGACGGTGCGGAACTCCGTACCCAGGATCGGGTTTTCGGTCTGGCCGACCATGGCGCTGGGCAGGAAGCTGACCCCGCCCGGCAACTGGATCTGGGCCGAGGCGGCGAAGAAGCGCGTGTCCCAGACCACCGCACCGGGCGCGCTGGCGTCTAAGTCCCCCTGGTTGTCCCACCACAACAGCGAAATGCCGCCGAACTCATACAGGTCGAATTCGACCAGGGCCTGGTAGCCGGGCCGGCCGTCGAACTCCTCGAACGGCTCCAGGCTCGGGGGGAAGGGCGGGTCGTCGCGGAAATCCACCTCGCCGCCCAAGGGGGTGATCAGGTCGTTGATCGCAAAGCCGCCGAATGGCAACGCCGCCCCGCTGACATCATTGCCGAAAAACACCCCGCCCTTGACCGTGGCCGCGAACGTGTCCCCAAAATAGCTGCCGCCCACGCGCGGGCCGATCGGGCGCACCTCCTCCCCGATCCAGGTGAACCCGGGGGTGTTGGACAGGGTGTAGGTGTTGGTCCAGCCGATGCCGGTGTTCTCCCGGGAGACGTCGGGGAACAAAGCGCCGCCCTCGAAGCTGGCGGTCCAGCGGTCCCCGATCGGCTGCCGGGCGTACACATAGCCTTCGATCAGGCCGAAGCTGTCCTCGAATTCCGGCTGGTGCTGGCTGTGCAGTAACAGCCCGATCCGGTTGGCAACATCCACGTCCCGCACGAGCGCGAAGGTGGAGATTTGGGCATCGACGGTGCGCTCTCCGGAGCGGGAGCCATGGCGAAACCGGCCGAAGCCGCCGTCCTGGCGGACCAGTTCATCATCGGTGAGGGTGACCCGGCCGCCGACCAGCCCCGAGACGCGAACGCTGACCAGGCCCAGGTCCAGTGCCGGGATCCGCACATCCCCAAGCCCGCCCAAATCCAAACCCTGGCCGGCCGCCGGGCCGGTGCCAAGACCGGCGGCCATCGCGATGGCGATCACCAGGGTCAGCCCTCGAACCTCCGCCATGGCCATAGGATACCCCGAACCCGTGCCCGTCACCGGTTGACCGCGATCGACATGCGCATGTCCAGGTGGATCCGGCAGCCGACCTGGTAGAGGCCGGGCGTGCCCAAGGTGACCGTGTAGGAGACGCCGGGCGGCAGCAGCCGGCTTTCGAAGCTTTCGGGGCCGGAGACGGAAAAAATGTGATGGCGGGTGCGGTCATCGTTCAGGAATTCGACCGTATCGCCGGCGGTGACGCTGATGTCCTGGGGGGCGAAGCGCATGCCCTTTTGGGAAATCTGCGCGTCGGCGCTGGCCAGGGCCGCCAGCGGGAGGGTCGCCGACAGCACGAAGGCGGCGACGACCACCCCGGCATCCCGCGGCGGGGCGGATCGGTCGGCAACGGCCATTCCGAGGTCTCCAGAACCGTTAAAATGTTGCTATACAGTCCATAATCCTTTCCCGTTCCCGACGGCATGCGCAAGTCATTTCTGGCACGCTTGGCCCGCCCTTGGGCGCCCGCCGGGCCTCACACCGCGTAGGGCGGCTGGTGCAGGCCTTGGGGGTAATAGGTGAACACCTCACAGCCGTCCGCCGTGACACCCAGGGAGTGTTCGAACTGGGCCGACAGGCTGCGGTCCCGGGTCACCGCCGTCCAGCCGTCGCTGAGCAGCTTCACCTCCCACCGGCCGGCGTTGATCATCGGCTCGATGGTGAAGATCATGCCCGGCTTCAGGGCCATGCCTTCGCCCGGATTGCCGAAATGCATGACGCTGGGCGGGGCATGGAACACATCACCGACGCCGTGACCGCAGAAATCCCGCACCACCG
>CAYNRD010000099.1:5279-7513 GCA_964399515.1 uncultured Mycobacteriaceae bacterium
ACGGTGCCTATCATTCCCGGCTCCAGGCCCATGCCTTCGCCCGGATTGCCGAAATGCTTGTCGCTGGGGGTGCACGGAACACATCACCGACTCCTTGACCGCATTTTTCCCGCACCACCGAGAACCGGTTGGCCTCGGCATGGGTTTGGATGGCGTGGCCGATATCGCCCAAGGTGGCGCCCGGGCGGACCACGGCAATGGCCCGCGCCAGACAGTCATGGGTCACCTGGCACAGCTTCCTGGCCTTCACGCTGACCCGGTCGCCGGCGAAGAACATCCGGCTGGTGTCGCCGTACCAGCCGTCCAGGATCACGGTGACGTCGATGTTCAGGATGTCGCCGTCCTGCAGTTTCTTGTCACCCGGGATGCCGTGGCACACCACATGGTTGATCGAGATGCAGGAGGATTTCGGGTAGCCCTTGTAGCCCAGGGTGGCCGGCACGGCGCCATGGTCCCGCATGAAGGCGTCCATGCGGTCGTCCAGGGCGCCGGTGGTCACCCCCGGCACCACGTGTTCGGCGATGTGGTCCAGCACCCGGGCCGCCAACTGGCCGGCACGGCGCATGCCCTCGAACGCTTCGGCGCCATAGAGCGTGACGGTCGGTTGCGGCGGCTGGGGGGCTGTGGTCACGGGCGGGTCGGGGTCCGGGTGGCGGTCACGGGAATGACCGGCAGGGGCCGTGACACCGTGATCTCGGTCGTGGTGATGTGGCATGCATAGGCCAGAACCTCAACCCCGCGCGCCACGGCCCGGTCCAGGGCGGCGGCATAGGCGGGGTCGATGTCGGCCGCCAGGGTGAACCGGTCGCAATCCATGCGCTGGATCAGATACATCATCACCGCCCGCCGGCCGAACGCCACCTGATCGCCCAGCTCTTCCAAGTGTTTGGCGCCGCGGGTGGTGACGCTGTCGGGGAATTCCGCGGCGGTGGGGTATGGGCCGTCGGCCCGGCGCAGATGGACGTTCTTGACCTCCACATAACAGTCCGGCCGCGGGCCGTCCGGATCCTGCAGCAGGATATCAATGCGGGAGTTGCGGCCGTATTTCACCTCCCGCCGCAGGATTGGGTACCCGGCCACGGGGGCGATGGCGCCAGCATGGATCGCCTCTGCGACAATCGGGTTGGGGTTGGCGGTGTTGACGCCGACCAGGCCCGTCTCCAGCCCGACCAGCTCCAGCCGGTAGGGCAGTTTCGCCGTGCCGGCCGCGACCGCGTCCCGCCGGTCGGCCAGCCACAGCGGCAGGCCTGCCGCCTTCAGCCCCATCATGGCGCCGGAGTTGGGCACATGCACCGTGGCCTCGCAACCGTCGGCCAGGGTGACATCGGCCAGGAAACGCTTGTAGCGTCGGATCAGGGTTGCAGGTACCAGGGGCGGCAATTTCACGGGACGGGGCTCTGCGAACGGTACGGGCCCGGCAGATAAGAAGGTTGTACCGCCGATGTCAAAACCGGTTACCGCCGCCCTTGTGATCATCGGTGATGAAATCCTGTCCGGCCGCACCCAGGACGCCAATCTGGCCACGCTCGCCGCCTGGCTGGGCGCGCGGGGGGTGCGCCTGATGGAAGCGCGGGTGGTCCCCGACATCGAGGGGGAGATCGTGGACGCCGTGAACGCGCTGCGCCATCGCCACCGCTATCTGTTCACCACCGGTGGCATCGGGCCGACCCATGATGACATCACGGCCGCCGCGGTGGCCAAGGCGGTGGGCCGGCCCTTCCTCCGCAATGCCGAGGCGAAGCGGCGCCTGCTGGCCCATTACACGGCCGACCAGATCAACGAGGCGCGCCTGAGTATGGCCGACATGCCAGAGGGGGCGGAGCTGATCGACAACCCGGTCTCGGTCGCCCCCGGCTTCCGGGTTGAGAACGTGTTCGTGCTGGCCGGCGTGCCCAAGATCATGGCGGCGATGCTGGACCACATCGCGACCATGATCGAAGGCGGCGCCAAACTGCTGTCCCGCAGCCTGACCACCACCCTGGTGGAGGGGGACATCGCCGACGGCCTGCGGGCGCTCCAGGACCGGCACCCGGACCTGTCGGTCGGCAGCTATCCGTTTTTCCGCCAGGGCGATATCGGGGTCAGTGTGGTGATGCGCCATACGGAGGCCGCGGTCCTGGACGCGGCGGAGGCCGAACTGGTTGCGCTGATCACGGCGCGCGGCGGGCAATTGCGCCCGCCGCCGACTTAAAGTTATATATGAAACCGTCGCGCGGCGTCGGTCGGATAGCCGC
>CAYNRD010000100.1:0-7484 GCA_964399515.1 uncultured Mycobacteriaceae bacterium
ACCGGGGATGGCGACGCCGCCCGCACCTTCGCCGCCAACTGCAATATTGGCATGGTTGGCGTGAATGTGCCGATCCCGGTGCCGCCGGCGTACCAAAGCTTCTTCGGCTGGAAGAAATCCTCCTTCGGCGACCACGGCATGTATGGCGAGGATGGGGTGCGCTTCTACACCCAGCGCAAGACGGTCATGGCCCGCTGGCAACCCCCCGGCGGCGCCCAATACACCTTCCCGATCAACCGGTGAGCACAGGGGCCGTGCTTTGCCGGCGACGTCCCCTTTCAAGGGGGGCTGGGGGGTCTCTTCCCGGCAGTACTGTTCGGACCTCGTTGGAGCGCTACCCCCCCACCCCCCCCTTGTAAAAGGGGACGTCGTGGTGGATGTGGGTCGCATCTGCCGGGCCGACTTCACGCGGATGGGTCGGCGGTCAAGCACTCCGGGTGTTTTCCCGCACCCAGGCCTGGAATGCTGGCTCGTCAAGGCTGCCTGCGGCCAGCGCCATGATCTGGGTGGCGGCGTCCGTTTCGCTGACGTCCAGATAGGCGCCGTTCAGGAGCAGGGCCATGCCGAGCGCTTCGAGGGCGATGCGCTTGTTGCCATCCACGAAGGCGTGGTTGCGACAGAGGGAGGCGCACAACGCCACGGCAACCGTGATCCGGTCCGCCCCCTCTTGATAGGCCAGGATCTGGGCCAGGCGCGCCAGGCTTTGCTCCAGCATCTCCCGGCTGCGCAGGCCGGCCGATCCGCCAAATTCCTGGATCAACTCATCCTGGGCGATGATCACCGCCTCAATCGGCGGCAGGCGGATCATTTCGCCAGATCTTGCATGGTCCGGCGATAGCGCTGGCGGAAGGAGCGCCCGGCCTCCAGCGCGTCGGTCAGGTCCGTGGAACCGCGCACGATCTCAATCCGGTCCGCCGTGGCCTTGACCTGAACCGTGTCGCCCTCCGACAGGCCCAACTGCGCCAGCAGCTGTTGGGGCAGGATCAAGCCAGTGGCGTTGCCAACCTTGCGGAGCTTCAGTTCCATGGCGCGCGGCTCCTGGATGGGGGGTGAGCAGGCGCATGTTATAACGCAGAGTTATAACATTGGCAACGCCAGCGCGCCTACGCAAAGAAAGCGGGGCCGTTGCCAGCCCCGCTCCAAACCGCCGAAGGTCGGACCAACCTTACTTGACCGAGAAAATCGCCGTCGAGCCGGAGACCTCGTTGGCGACCACCAGCAGGTTTTCGCCGTTCGGGCTGTCGGCGGCGGGGATGAACACCAGGCCTTCCGGGCCCAAGTCGCCGGCGGTGTCCGCTTCCGGATCGCCGTCGAACTTCCGGGTGGTCACGTAATCGACGAAGCTGGGCGCCGTCGGGTCGGTGATGTCATAGACCATGATGCCGCCGATCCGCTCCAGCCCGATGAAGGCGTAGGTCGCGTCGCCCACCACGCCGGCGGTCACCGCTTCGGGCTCCGGGCCCTTGTCGTCGGACCGGGCGTCGAAGCTGTTGTTCTCGTCATTGTTGGAATTGAAATCGTCCGGGTGCCGCTCGGCCAGGATCTCCTCGAACTGGGAGCCCGAGTCCCACACGATCGCCCCCGAGGCGTTCATGATCGAGAACGACCGGGCGCCGTACGCGTACAGCTGGTCGAAATCGCCGTCGCCATCGGTGTCGCCGATGGTGGTGGAGATCTTCAGTCGGCCCAGGTTTTCATCCTTTTGCAGCTCTTCGGCGTTGGGGAACGCGGTCGGGTCCAGGGTGATGTCGGCGACCCGCTCCTCCTCGGAGAAGGCGTCGTAATCCCGGCTGTCGCCCTCATTGGCGGTCAGGATATAGGTCTCCCCGCCGATCTCGACCGCGTACAGGGAATCCGGCATGGCCATGCCCAGAACCGGCCAGTTGGCCAGGTTGATCCTGTCGTCCCGGTTGGATGCATCCAGCTTCACCACGCTGTGGTCCTGCAGGCCGGCGCCGGCGATACCGGTCAGCCTCGCATTCACCACATCCACGATCGCGATCGCGTTGTTCTCCTGCATGGCCACCCAGGCGGTGGCGCCATCGGCCGAGGTCACGATGTATTCGGGCTCGAAATCGATCTCGGACGGCAGGTCCGGCTGGGCCAGCCGGGCGCCATTGGTCAGCTGGTCCTGGGTCCAGCCTTCCAAGGTGACGGTCTTGACCGACAGGCTGTCCAGGCCCTGGGACAGATCAATGATCGAAATGCTGCCCTCGGGGTCGATGGAGTAGTCGTCATTCGGCTCACCCTCATTGGCGACCAGGGCGGTCTGGCCATTCTTCGTGATGGTGATCATGTCCGGCAGGGCGCCGACCTGGGTATGGCCCAGGGCGTTGCCCTCGACGTCGAAGAACGCGGCGGTACCCAAATCCTGCTTGGTCTCGCCCTGGACGGCGACGCCGACCACGCCACCGACCACCGACACGCTGTTGGCGGCACCGCCGAACGGCGACAGGTCCAGCGAGCCGAGCTTGCTGGGCGCGGTCGGGTCGGTCAGGTCCAGGATGTCGATGCCCTTCGAATCCCCGTTGACCACGAACAGCCGCTTGGACGCCGGATCGAAGGCCGGAATTTCGGCGGCACTTTCATCGAACACGCCGGTACGGAATTCGCCGATCTTGGTCAGTTCCAGGGCGGCGGCGTCGGCCGAGGTCAGCGCGGGCAGCAGGGCCGCGGAGGCCAAGAGCCCCGCGGTGATGGTCCGAACCAAGGTCATCGGAAACCTCCAATTTGGGATGGGGCCGGGGCGGGCGCCCCGGCATCGAGCGCATGGGCGCGATCCGGGATGGATGCCTTCGGGATCGCGGCAGCGGATGGGGTCATACTGGCAAGCCACAACACCGGAATGACATTTTTATTACAGTTCCATGACCGTGCCCGCCCGCTTCGGGCTTTCCAGCGCCGCCGCCGGGCGCGAATCCGCCGCCCATGGTCTGGTAGATCGTGACCAGACCGTCGGATCGCCGCCGCCGACACCACCGACGACGGGCGTGACGCGCGACCGCCGCCCCTCTGCCCGATCCCAACCCAGGCCCTCCTCCCGACATGTTCGATGACCCGATCGCGGCCACCGCACCGCCCACCGTCCGGCTGCGCGCCGAAACGCCCCAGGACACAGCCGCCATCGAAGCGTTGCTGGACCGCAGTTTCGGCCGGGACCGCCAGCGCAAGACCTCCTACCGTTATCGGGCGCAGGTCGGCCCGGTGCCGTCGCTGACCCAGGTGGCCGAGGTTGGCGGGCAGTTGGTCGGCTCCATCCGCTATTGGCCGGTGCTGATCGCGCGGGAGGACGCCGAAGATTCAGCCCTGCTTCTGGGGCCCTTGGGCATCGCCCCCAACCTGCAGGGTCGCGGCATCGGCCGGGCCCTGGTCGGCCACACCCTGGCCCAAGCCCGGGACGCGGGGCACCGGCTGGTATTCCTGGTCGGCGATCCGGCTTACTATGGGCGGTTAGGCTTTCGGCCCGCCGGCCCGCGCGGCTACCGGATGCCGGGGGAGGATCCGGGCCGCTTGCTGTGGTTCGACCTGGCAGGCGACGCCACGATCGGGGGCGGCGTGCTGGTCCCGTGTCGGCCCGTCGATCACGGCTGAACGCAACTGTGTGAGCCGGGCCGCACCTGCCATAATTCATCTTCAGCGATGCACTACCCCCGGGATTAAGACAGACACCCGAATGGAGCATCCGGCCCATGACCGCCCGTCCCCCCGCCATCGCCCGCCGCCGCCTGTTGCAATCGGGCGCGACCCTTGCCGGCCTGGCCGCCGCGAGCCCGCTGGTGCCCGCCACGGCACAGTGGAGCGACGAAGGCGTGGCGGAGATGCTGGGCCACTACAACAACATCCTGTACGGACCGATCGATGCCGGCGGCAGCTCCCTGAACACCTTGGTCAACCGCGGCAATCCGGACGCAGCGGCGGCGCTGATCCAGTCCCTGCGCTTCGCCCGGGGGGCGGACGGGTTTTCGATCGCCGCCGCCTTGCGGGAGCTGACCGGCCATGACGCCACCGCCGACTGGTTCCAATGGATGGTCTGGCAGGAAGCCAACCCGGAGATCACTCCGCATCCGGCTTTCGAGCATCTGAAGCTGGACCTGTTCACCCGCATCGACCCGGAATTCCGCCGCTTCATCACCGTCGGCCAAGAGCGCTCGATCCGGCTGGAGGAGGTGACCTGGGGCGGCGTGCGGGTGGACGGCATCCCGCCCCTGACCAACCCGGAACTGGTGCCCGCCGATGACGCCCAGACCCGCTACCTGACGCCCGAGGAGCTGGTGTTCGGCATCGAGATCAACGGGGACGTCCGGGCCTATCCCCTGCGCCTGCTCGACTGGCATGAGATGTTCAACGACGTGATCGGCGGCCAGCCGGTCAGCCTGGCCTACTGCACCCTGTGCGGGGCCGGCATCCTGTTCAAGACCGACGCGGAGATCGAGGGGGTCGACGGGCCGCTGATCTTCTCCTCCACCGGCATGCTGTACCGGTCCAACAAGCTGATGTACGACCGCAACACGGATTCGGTCTGGAACCAGTTCACCGGCGAGCCGGTCTGGGGTGAGCTGCACAACAAGGGCGTCACCCTGGACATCCTGCCGGTGGTGATCACCGATTGGCAGACCTGGCTGCGGGACAACCCGGACACCAAGGTGCTGACGCTGAACACGGGCTTCACCCGGGATTACTCCATCGGTGCCGCCTACCAGCATTACTTCGACAGCCCGGATCTGATGTTCCCGGCGGTGGTCGCCGACCCACGCAACCAGCAGAAAGACTACATCTTCGGCGTGCGCGCCTTCGGCGGCGCCAAGGCCTGGCCGTTGACCGCCTTCGAGGGCGGCCGGGTGATCAACGACCAGGTCGGCTTCACCGAGGTGGTGCTGATCGGCGACGCCGCCACCCGGTCCGTGCGCGCCTATCAGCGGGACGGGCAAAGCTTCACCGCCGGCGCCGATGCCCGCCAACTGACCGACCAGGCCGGCGGCACCTGGCAGATCAGCGAAGCCAAGCTGGAAGGCCCTGACGGCCAGGAACTGCCCCGGGTCGGCGGCCACATCGCCTATTGGTTCGCGTGGGCCGGCTATCTGGGCGACAGCGCCGATCTGTTCACCAACTGACCGAATACCCCGGCGGATTGTTTCCCGCCCGCCAACGGTGCGGGGACCATCCGCCGGCTTTCCCCCGGACCCGCCGCCGGGCTACACCTGTCGCCACTTGGAACCGACCCTGACCGAAGGAGGCAAGGATGGCGAAGCTGTTGGTGCTGTATTACTCCATGTACGGCCATATCGAGACCATGGCGAACGCGGTGGCCGACGGCGCCAAGGGCGTGGACGGCGTCACGGTGACGCTCAAGCGCGTGCCGGAGACCATGTCGCGCGAGGTGGCGGAGAAGGCCGGCGCCAAGCTGGACCAGGCGGCCGAGATCGCCGAACCGGCGGAACTGGTCCTATATGACGGCATCATCTTCGGCACCCCGACCCGCTTCGGCAACATGGCCGGCCAAATGCGCACGTTCCTGGATCAGACCGGCGGGCTTTGGTTCACGGGCAAGCTGATCGGCAAGACCGCCAGCGTGTTCACCTCCACCGGCACCGGCGGCGGCAATGAAAGCACCATCCTGACCTTCATCCCGACCCTGCTCCATCACGGCATGGTGTATGTGGGATTGCCCTATTCCAATCAGGAACTGTTGGACGTCACAGAAGTGCGCGGGGGATCGCCCTATGGTGCGGCCACGATCGCCGGCGGGGACGGCAGCCGCCAACCCACCGGCAAGGAACTCTCTCTGGCAAGGGCGCAAGGCAAGCATGTCGCGGAAATCACCAAAAAACTGGCGGGCTGAGGTCCGGCTCCCCATGGCGGCCATGGCGGCCGCCGTCCTGGTGTCTTTCGGCATCGGCGCCGCTGTCGCCAAGCCGCTGCCGGAGCCGATCAGCGTCGGCGACCTGCCGGCCCCGAAGGTGGCCGGTGCGGGTGCCGTGGTGGTGGCCGCCGGCGGCAGCGGCTTCTTGATCCGGCGGGTGGTCTTCCCGGCGGCCCAGGGGGCCAGCTTCCGCTGCCCGTTGGTGGAGGAGTGGCGCAGCCGCACCGGCTCCGCTCCCCGCGCCCGGTCGCCGGAGCCGGTCTGCCAGGCCGGTGCCGTGAACCTGAACACCGCCGACGCCGAATTCCTGAACCCGCGCGCGGGCGGCCGGGGCGTGGTGTTCACCCTGTCGGTGAACGGCGGCACCCAAACCTGTGAGATCGACGCCCGACGCGCGCGCATGTCCTGCCAGTGACCGGCCGCCGGCCCCGGTCACCCCGGGTCGCCGGGCTGGCCGAATAGGCACCATGCCCACGGGTCGATCTGTGGTGGATCACCCAATCGGGTCCGTTGCGACAGCGAATTGACACCCTGTGCACCGCCATCACCCCGGTCGGGCCGGTTGATTTTCGCGTCTCGGCCGGGAGCTTTTTCGAGGACCCGCATCCGACCACCGACGGCATCCGCTTTACGCTGGATCATTTCGGCTTGACGGCCCGGGACCCATCCTATCGCGGCGCCTGTTTGCTGGCCCTTGATCCGGCGGCGATCACATGCGGGGATCAGCCCCAGAGACAGTCCTGCCGGGCATCGAAACAGCCCTTGGGCACACCGAAACGATCAATCCAGATGCTGGCATCGGACATCGTGGTGGTGAAGCCCGCGAAGTCATTCTTGGCGACATCCCGCTGGAGGATCTTTCGGCTGGCCGGGGTGTCGTCACCCCGATAGCGCACATCCACCTGGACGGTCTTGATCTTCGGATCAAGGGCGCTCCAATCGGTCTTGCCACAGGCGGCCTCGACATCGGGTTTGGTCGCCAAACGCTCGGTATCGGCTTCCAAATCCGGGTACACCTTAAAGAACAGGATGTACTGCGCCTCGCGGGTGATGGTGGGCGGCGGCACCGCCGCCGCCGTCTTCTTGGCCTCGGGCCCTCGCAGGCCAATCACCGGCGTCAAGGTGGTGATCAGGTCCTGGTCAAGGCCGGCCTCGGACAGCTCCGACAGGATGGTGTCCTTGGTGCCCCGGTGGCCCAGATCATAGCTCCGGCCGATGGTGGCACCGGAGGGCGGCGGCGGCACGTGCAGCACACGGGAGAAAAACGGGCTGTTCGGATCATCGACGCCCTCGGCCTGGAACGTCGCCCAGCCGTCCGGAAACGCCGCTTCGCTGACGTAATACGGATCCTCGTTAATGTGGAAAAAATTGATCGGCACATACTTTAATTTCAGCATTTCCCTCTTTTTTGCATTTTAACGGCCTATAAATTGAAAATTTGCAAGGTGATTTTTCTGAATCCGGGGCCGGCCTGCTGGGCCGATTGCGGTGCGGGACGTGGCGCCCTAAATTCCGGACTTTGCAGTCTTAAGGTCAGGAACGCCCGCATGGTCGCCCAACCGGCCACCGCCGCAACGCCCGTCAAAACCAAGGCCGGCGCCCCCATCCCGCTGGCGCGCATCCG
>CAYNRD010000101.1:0-7453 GCA_964399515.1 uncultured Mycobacteriaceae bacterium
CGGCCGTCGTGCGCAAGGATAACGACGCACCGCCACCGGACAGGAACGAGATATCCCCCGCGAACTGCCCCGGCCCCAAGGACGTAGGCAAATACGCGTTGCCGGTCTTTGGGTCGAAGACTTCAATGCCGCCGCGCAGGATGTAGATGAACTGGTTCAGTTTTTGCCCAAGCGTGGTCACCACATAATAAGCGGGCCACACTTCGACTCGCCCTGCTCGGCGCATCGCCGCAACATGGCTTTCGGACAGCGGCGTCCTGCTCATTCGTGCCAAGTCTTCCGCGAAGCTTTCCACGGCGTGTCCCCATCAATGCGCTATCGCCGGCAGACATAGAGGTGTTGATATTATGCGTCAAATCAATGAAAGGAATGTTCCATGCCTGGTTCGAATATTGGATCGCTGGACCTCAACCTGTTGAAGGTCTTCCAGGCGCTGGTCACCGAAGGCAGCGTGACCCGCGCGGCCGAGCGGTTGGGCATTGGGCAACCGGCGGTCAGCCAGGCGCTGGGTCGGCTTCGTGAAAGCGTCGGTGATGAGCTGTTCGTCCGTGCCGGTGATGGCATGCGGCCGACCCCGCGGGCCGAGCGTCTGGTCGGCCCGGTATCGGACGCCCTGCGGCAGATCGAGGCGGCGGTGTACGGTGACGCCGCGTTCGATGCCGCCACCACGGACCGGTGCTTCACCTTGGGCGTCACGGATTATGTCGCGGCGGCCTTGGTCCCGCGGCTGTTGCGCAGTCTCAGCGCCGCCATGCCCGCGGCGTCCTTGCAGTTGCGGCATGCGGACCGGAGTTCGGCCACGGCGATGCTGTCGGACCTTGCGATCGATGTGGCGGTCGGGTTCTTTCCGGATGTGCCAAAGTGGTTGCGGCAGCAAAAATTGTTTTTGGAACAGCATGTCTGCGTGTTCGACCCTGTGCAAATTCCGGCTTCGGTTCCGATTGGCCTTGATGACTATATCCGCCACCATCACGTGCTGGTCTCGCCAAGCAGCGGGCGTCAGGGGTTCGTCGACGACCTGCTGCTCCTGCGGGGCCGCACACGGCGGGTGGTGCTGACAACGCCGTACTTTCTTCTGGTCGGCCATTTGCTGAAGGACCGGCCCTTGATCGCAACCCTGCCCGGTCGCTATGCCCAGGAATGCGCGACCCTGGCGAACCTGGCGGTCAGCCCGCTGCCGTTCGAGGCGCCGGTCTTCGACATTTCAATGGTGTGGGCGGCCAGCGAATCCAACAGTCCGGCGCAGATGGCGCTGCGCGGCCTGATCGCCCAGACCGCGACGGCCTAGGGTCAGAACCCGGCATCCGGATCGAAATCCTGGGCCGGATGCGCCCCGCCACGATCATTGCCAAACCGCCGTTCGACCCCGAGGGCTCCGCCTTCGTGCCCCCGGGCCGGGGCGACAGCGGCAGGCCCACATAGTTCTCGGCCAGCGTGGTCTGGGCCGCCTCGGAGGAGAGGACATAGCCCAACTCCGCGGCCCGGATGCGGTCGGCGACCGCGTCGCCATCCTCGAACTTGTGGAACAGCCGGGTCATCCACCAGGAAAACCGCTGCACCTTCCAGATCCGCTGCAGGCAGCGGTCCGAATAGGCATCCAGGGCGTCGGCCCGGCCGCCGTTCAGGGCCTGGTCCAGGCATTCGGCCAACACCCGCACGTCCGAAACGGCCAGGTTCAGCCCCTTGGCGCCCGTCGGCGGCACGATATGGGCGGCGTCGCCGGCCAGGAACAGCCGCCCCCAGCGCATGGGCGTGGCCACGAAGCTGCGCATGGCGGTCACGCTGCGGTCCAGGATCGGCCCCTGGTTGACCCCGGTGCCCGGCCGCGCGGTCAGCGCGTGCCAGATCCGGTCGTCGGACCACTGGGCCACGTCCTCATCCGGCGCGCATTGCAGGTAGAGGCGGGTGACGGTCTCCGAGCGCATGCTGAACAGGGCGAAGCCGTCGGCATGGCGGGCATAGATCAGCTCATGCTGGATGGGGGCCGCCTGGGCCAGGATGCCCAGCCAGCCGAACGGGTAGTCCCGACGATAGACCGTCAACGCATCCTGGGGGATCGCCTTCCGGCAGGTGCCGTGAAAGCCGTCACACCCGGCCAGGTAGTGGCCGGTGATCCGATGGTCGGTGCCGTCCGCGTCCCGCCAGGTGACCGAGGGCCGGTCGCCCGCCAGGTCCTGGATCGCCACGTCCCGCGCGTCGAAATGGAGCGGCAGCCCCTCCGCCAGTCTCAGGTCGATCAGGTCCCGGACCACCTCATGCTGGCCATAGACGGTGATGGTCTTGCCGCCGGACAGCCCTTTCAGGTCGATGCGCTGGCGCGCGCCGCCCAGCGCCAGTTCCACCCCGTCATGGACCATGCCCTGGGCCAGCATCCGGCCGCCGGCGCCGATCGCGACCAAGGTCTTTGGCGACGTCATGTTCCAGGATTCCGGCCCGGATCCGGCCTTCGACATGGGCCCGGCTCCGGGCCTCCAGGATCACGGCGTCGGTGCCGGCCAGCTGCAAGAGCCGCCCCAGCACCAGCCCGGCCGGCCCGGCGCCGATGATGATGATCTGGGTGTTGGTGCGGGCCATCGGCCTCCCCTATGGTTGGCGGGTCCATCGTCTTGAAGGGGCCAGTCTATGGCGCTTAGCCTGCTTGCCGCCAACGGCATCCACATCCATTACCGGCTGGAGGGGCCGCTGAAGGCCCCCTTGCTGGTGTTCGCCAATTCGCTGGGGACCGATCTGCGGGTGTGGGTCGGCGGGGGCGCACGCCGGTCCGGCCGCTTCCGCAAGCTGCGCTAAGACAAGCGCGGCCATGGCCTGTCGGGGGCGACACCGGGCCCCTACGCGATCGGGGAAACCCATGCCGCCGACCTGGCGGCGCTGATGGACGCCCTGGGGCTGAGCGGAGCGGTGCTGGTCGGCCTGTCGATCGGCGGCATGATCACCCAAGCCTTGGCCTACCGGCGGCCGGATCTGGTCCGGGCCATGGTGTTGATGGACACGGGCCACAGGATCGCCACGCCCGCCCTGTGGGCGGAGCGGATCCACACCGTCGAGGCCGGCGGCATCGAAGCCCTGGCCGACAATGTTTTGGGCCGGTGGTTCTCCGCCCGGTTCCGGGCGGAAGACCCCCAGTTGCCCGGTTGGCGCCGGATGCTGGTAACCACGCCCTTGGACGGCTATCTGGCCAGTTGCCACGCCCTGGCCGCGGCCGACCTGACCGACGACACCCGCACCCTTCGGCAGCCGGCCTTGTGCCTGTGCGGCGATGAGGACGGCTCGACCCCGCCGGCCCTGGTCCGGGAGTTGGCGGGGCTGTTGCCGAACGGCCGGTATGTGGAAATTCCCGGCACCGGGCACTTGCCCTGCGTGGAGGCACCGGGGACGGTCGCCGGGCTGATCGATGATTTCGCGGCCGGCGTGTCGGCCAACGGCCACCGTGGGCCAGAAGCCCCCGGTGTCTGATGCCGCCGATCAGCGGCTGTAGAACTCGATGACCAGGTTCGGTTCCATCTGCACCGGATAGGGCACGTCGCCCAGGGGCGGCGTGCGCACGAAGGTGCCCTTGAAGCCGCCATGGTCCAGCGACAGGTATTCCGGCACGTCCCGCTCGGCGGATTCGACCCCCTGCAGGACCACCGGCGCCTGACGCATCTTTTCCTTGATCTCGATGACGTCGCCTTCCTTGACCATGAAGGACGGGATGTTCACCCGCTTGCCGTTGACCAGCACATGGCCGTGGTTGACGATCTGGCGGGCGGCGAACACGGTCGGCACGAATTTCAGGCGGTAGACCACGGCGTCCAGCCGGGCTTCCAACAGGCCGATCAGGTTCTCACCAGTATCGCCCCGGCGCCGCACCGCCTCGTCATAATATTTGCGGAACTGCTTTTCGCTGATATTGCCGTAATAGCCCTTCAGGCGCTGCTTGGCCATCAGCTGGGTGCCGTAATCGGTCGGCTTCTTGCGGCGCTGGCCGTGCTGGC
Source organism: uncultured Mycobacteriaceae bacterium (assembly GCA_964399515.1). Lineage (GTDB taxonomy): Bacteria > Pseudomonadota > Alphaproteobacteria > DSM-16000 > Inquilinaceae > CAYNRD01. Next base: position 3,975 of record CAYNRD010000101.1, read on the forward strand.
CCGGCCCGTATTCCCGGGAATTCAGGGGGCTTTTCGGACGGCCCCACAGGTTGACCCCCAACCGGCGGTCGATCTTATGCTTGGACGCAAGGCGCTTGCCCATCGGCGTGCCACTCCATTGGTTCTTGCGCCGGCCCGCACTTCGCGGCCGGCCATTGTTGCACCGATAGGCCCCCCGGACGGTCCCGGGCGGCGGGCGTTTCGCTTGCCCAGACCTGCTTTCGGTCTGGTCACGAGCGCCACGTTCTCGGCAGTGAAGCGGCGGTTATAGGGATTTTTCCAACCCTGTCAAACGCTGGGTCCGTGTTCGGGCGGCTCCCAGGCCTGGCCGGTCGGGGGTCGGGCGGTTCCGCTCAAGGGCTGTCCGGCACCGGGCGGTTGGTGGCGCGCTCTCGGCCGTCGGCGCGGCGGCCGGACAGGGCGGTGATCACGCCGTGCAGGGTGCGCACCTCCTGCTGGGTGAAGCCGCCCCGGCCCAGCATGGTGCGCAAGCTGCGGATCATGCTGGGCTTTTGCTCCTCGGTCTTGAAGAAGCGGGCGTCTTCCAAGGCGCCCTCCAGATGGTCGAACAGCCGGTACAGGTCCGCCTTGTCGGCGGGGGTGTAGTCGGGGTCCGAGATCGCGCGTGGGCTTGCATCGCTGGCGGCCTGGAACCACTCATACGCGACCACCAGCACCGCCTGACCCAGGTTCAGTGAGGAGAAAGCCGGGTTCAGGGACACGGTCAGGATGGTGTCGGCCAGCGCCACGTCGTCATTGGTCAGCCCGGCCCGCTCGCCGCCGAACAGCACGCCCGTGGCGTGCCCGGCGGTGGCAGCGGCGCGCATGTCCAGGGCCGCTTGGCGGGGGGTGACCACCGGTTTGACCATGAACCGGTCCCGCGCGGTGGACGCATAGACCGTGCGCAGGCCCCGAACCGCGTCCTCGGTCCGCTCGAAGACGCGGGTCCCGTCGATCACCCGGTCGGCACCACTGGCAAAGGCCCGGGCCCGCTCATTGGGCCAGCCGTCCCGGGGCCGGACCAGGCGTAGGTCGGTGAGCCCGCAATTCAGCATCGCCCGGGCGGCGGCGCCAATGTTGTCGCCCAATTGCGGATCGACCAGCACCACGGCGAAGCCGTCTTCGCCGACATCCCGCCGGGTGGCATCGGTACCCGCCATCAAGCGGCGGCCTTGACACCGGCCTTCAGCAGCCGGTGGGTAAAGCTGTCCGCCAGCGCCTCATAGGACGCTTCGATGATGTTGTGGGAGACACCGATGGTCGACCACGTTGCCCCGTCCAGCCCGGCGGATTGGATCAGCACCCGGGGCCGGGCCTGGGTGGCGGTGTAGGTATCCAGGATCCGGACCCGGAAATCGATCAGCCGTGTGTCCTTCAGCTCGGGATAGGCGGGCTCCAAGGCCAGGCGCAGCGCGTTGTTCAGCGCGTCGACCGGGCCCTGGCCCACCGCCACCTCGTGGCGGGCCCGGTTGCCGATCCGGACCAGCACCACCGCCTCGGACTCGGTGACCAAATGGCCGCGGGCGTTGTAGCGACGCTCATCGGTGACGCTGAACCGTTCCAGATCGAAGAAGTCGGGCACCCGCAGGGCCTGGAATTCCGGCGCCATGCCCAGATGCCGGCGGGCCATCAACTCAAAGCTGGCCTCGGCCCGGTCATAGGCGTAGCCCTCCTGGTCCCGGTCCTTGACCAGCCCGGCCAATTCCTTGACGCGCGGATGGTCCGGCTGCGCCTCGATGCCGAATTCCATCAGCCGGAACAGGATGTTGGACCGGCCGGCCTGGTCGGACACCACCACCTCCCGGTGGTTGCCGACCCTTTCTGGCGCCACATGCTCGTAGAGGCGAGGGTCCTTGACCACGGCGGACGCATGCAGCCCGCCCTTATGGGCGAAGGCGTTGCGGCCCACATAGGCGGCCTCGGGCCGGGAGGCGCGGTTCAACCGTTCGTCGAACCAGCGGCTGATCTCGGTCAGCCCACCCAGGCCCGCCTCGGTGACGCCGGTGTCATAGCCCAGCTTCAGGACCAGGGGCGGGATCAGGGAGATCAGGTTGGCGTTGCCGCAGCGCTCGCCCAGCCCGTTCAACGTACCCTGGATCTGCCGGGCGCCGGCGCGCACCGCCGCCAGGGAATTGGCCACGGCGGTTTCCGTGTCGTTGTGGGCGTGGATGCCCAGATGGCTGCCCGGCACGCCCGCCCTGATCACTTGGCCGGTGATCTCCGCCACCTCATCGGGCAGGGTGCCGCCATTGGTGTCGCACAGCACCACCCAGCGGGCGCCGGCGTGGTAGGCGGCCTTGGCGCAGGCCAGGGCGTGGTCCGGATTGGCCTTGAACCCGTCGAAGAAGTGTTCGCAATCGAACAGGGTTTCCGCCCCCCGCGCCGCGGCCAGGCGCAGGCTGTCGATGATCGCGTCCAGATTTTCCTCCAAGCCGACACCCAGGGCTTCGGTGACATGGAAGTCCCAGGTCTTGCCGACCAGGCACACCGCCGCCGCCCCAGCACGGGTGACCTGGGCCAGGCCGGGGTCATTGTCGGCGCTGCGCCCGGCGCGCTTGGTCATGCCGAAGGCGGTGAACTTGGCGTGGCGCAGGGCTGGCGGGGTGGCGAAGAACGCGTCATCGGTGGGGTTGGCGCCCGGCCAGCCACCCTCGATGTAGTCGATCCCCAACCGGTCCAGTTGTTCGGCGATGGCGATCTTGTCGGCCACGGAAAAATCGACGCCATGGGTCTGGGCGCCGTCGCGCAGGGTGGTGTCGAACAGGAAGATGCGGTTGGGGTCGGTCATGGCGGCGGTGTTTAGCAGCGGCGGCGGCGGCTGTCAGGCCCGGCGCCAGGTGGTGGTGCCGGCGGCGTCCTCCAGCACCACGCCCCGGGCGGCCAGGTCGTCCCGGATCCGGTCCGCTTGGGCGAAGTCGCGCGCCTTGCGGGCCGTGGCTCGCGCGTCGATCAGTCGCTCGATCTCGGCGGCGTCGGGGCCGCCCGCGATGTCACCGGCGCCGCCCTGGAACCAGGCCTCCGGATCGGCGTCCAGCAGGCCCATCACGGCCCCGCCCGCCTTCAGTATCCCGGCCAGGCGCTGTTTCTCGCCCGGGTCCTGGGCTTTGTTGATCGCCCCCGCCAGCTCATGCAGATGCGCCAGCGCCTGGGGCGTGTTCAGGTCATCGGCCAGGGCGGCCATGACAGGCGGGGGCAAGGCGTCGGTTGCCTTGACGTCAATGCCGCGCAGGGCGCCGTACAGCCGGTCCAATTGGGCTTTGGCGGCCGTCACGCCGGCCTTGGTGAAGTCCAGCGGTGCCCGGTAATGGCTGCCCAGCAGCACCAGGCGCAACGCCTCGCCCGGAAATTCGGCCAACAACTCGCGGACGGTGTAGAAGTTGCCCAGGCTCTTGGACATCTTCTCCCCCTCGCTCAGCAGATAGCCGTTGTGCATCCAGATCTGGGCCATGCGCTCGGTGCCGTTGGCGCAGCAGCTTTGG
>CAYNRD010000102.1:0-7446 GCA_964399515.1 uncultured Mycobacteriaceae bacterium
AGGCCGAACCCTGGATCGTCAAGGGACCCAGATCAGACTCCATCAGCCGGGCATCAGTCAAATTGGCGCCATCCAGCATCGCGCCGCGCAGATCGGCATGGGGGATCCGGCTGTGCATCAGCAACGCCCCGCGCAGATCCGCCATGGCCAAGCGGCATTTGGCCAGATTGGCCTTGATCAGGATCGCCCGGCTCAGATTGGCGGCGGACAGATCAATGCCGCTCAGGTCCTGGCCGGTCAGGTCGACCCGGCTCAGATCGGCCTGCTCACCATCCCGGCCCAGGCTATTGATCCAGATGACGTGGCGTTCGACGATCTCCTGCAGGCTCAGCGGCAGGTCCGCGAGCTTGACCGGCAACCTGGCCGCGCTCAGGTCGATCAGCGCCAAATCCTCGATGCGGAAATGGGATGCGGACAGATCGGCGCCTTCGAACACCGCCTCCTGCAGGTTGGCGCCGGTCAACAGCGCACCTTGCAGATTGCAGTGGGAGAAGTCGGCCTTGACCAGATCGGCGCCGGAAAAATCGGCACCGGTCAGATCGGAATGGGAGAAATCGACGCTCTTGAGCCGGGCCTGGCTGAAATTGGCGTTGATCAGGGTCATGTTGGTGCCCAGCGCACGATCGATCCGGGCCTTGGTCAGGTTGGCGTGGGACAGGTTGACGCCGGACATGTCCGGCGCCTTGGCGTTGACCGGGCGCATGTCGCCATGGCGGTTGCGGGTCATGATGAAGCCGTCCCGGATATCGGCGGCGGTCAGGTCCGCATGGGACAGGTCGGCGTTGCGCAGATTGGCGCCGCGCAGATCCGCGTAGGACAAGTCGGAGCCCTGCATCTGCGCGTTCTGCAAGTCGGCGCCGAACAGATTGGCTCGCACCATCACCGATGCGGCAAGCCGGCTGCCGAACAGGATGGTGCCGACCATGCTGGCCTCCTTCAGGTCGATGTTTTCCAAGGATTTTTCGGTCAGGTCGAAGTGATCGGCGATCAGCCGCTTGCCGCCCGGCTGCCCGCGGGAGAACCGGGCATGGGCCTGGATCAGCCGCCCCAGCACCGCGTCTGACATCGACGGGCGCGTGGCGCGGTCGGAGACGATTTCCAGCACTTCCTGGGGCATTGGTCGCGGCCCCCCTTCGCCCAGATCATGGGATCGCGTGGGTTCGATCAGCCCACCGGGCTTACCGCTAAAACGATGACCAGGACGTAAATTAGATGCGTTAAATTATGAGCCTCCTGGTCCAGGCCAAACGCCCACCAAAAGGCGGAACTGTCCGGCGACAGGCGGCCGCCCATGGCCGGTGAGGCCTTGATCCGATCAATCGCGCCATGTACGGCGAAATCGATCACCGCCAAGACCCAAAGCCCCGGCACGAAGGCCAGAACGATCATCCCGGTCCCGGCGGCGTGGACCGCGCAATGGGCCGCGAGCGCCCAGTGCCAGCCGCTGGACTTGGCCTTGCCCCGGACCATCCACTTGGTCTGCAACAAAAAGTCGCACAGATACTGCTTAAGCCGGAAGCAGAGGTACAGGGGCACCAGCAGGCTCAGTGGGACCGCGTACGCCCACAGCTCAGCCACCGGTGCCATCCTCCGCACGGGCCATCATGCCCCCCGCCCGCCGACGGCGCCCAACGCCATGGTCCCGTTGCCTTCCATCCCATGCACCGCAGAGCCTGAAGCTTGCCGAAACCGACCGGGACGCACAATGACCCAATGCACAGGTCATTCGGCGGCGAAGTCCCGGGACGCGACCCGGTCGATCACCCGTTGGAACGCCGCCAGGGTCTCATCGCTGACATGGTGCTCGATGCCCTCGGCGTCGCTTTCGGCGGTGATTTCATCAACCCCGATCGCGATGAGGAAGGACTTGACCAACGCGTGCCGCTGCTTCGATTTCGCCGCAAGATCGCGGCCGGCATCGGTCAGGAAGATCGACCGGTACGGGCGGCTGATGACCAAGCCCTCCTTCTGCAGGCGCGCGATCACCTTGTTCACGGTGGCGTGGGTCACGCCGAACCGCTCGGCCAGTTCCACCACCCGCGCCTCGCCATTGATCGCGATCAGGTCGGCGATCAACTCCACGTAATCCTCGGCCAATTCGGTCTGGTGTGCTTGGCGGATCTGGTCGAAATTGGCCGCTTGCCGCTCGGCGTCGATCAGGGCGGTTTCCGGGTCCTCGCCGTCTGCGGCCGCCGATGGCGGGGGGGGCTTGAAGGTCATTGGCTTTGGCGAGTCCTGCTGCGGGAGGGGGCATCCCATGCCGGCACGGTCCGAACGCCTCCCTGCCGCCACGAGGGGGGTGCAGAGGACGGGCCATCGGTGCGGCGACACCCAACGGCGCGACGCAGGATAAGCGCCCCGGCGACGAGATAAAACCGTTCACCGGCGCTTTTCCAACAATCCCTGGGGAGGGGGCGGCGATGTGCGGACGCTTTGCCTTGGCCGCGGCGGCCAATCAGGTGGCGGCGGCGCGGTTGGCCGAGTTGGCCATAGGGCCCGCCGACGACCGCCCACGCTACAACATCGCCATCGGCCAGACGGCACCGGTGGCGCTGGCCCAGCCGGAAACGGGCCGGGTGGCGCTGGTTTCGGGCCTGTGGGGCCTGGCCCGCGCCCTGGCGGCACCGCCGCCGGGTCCGGGGCCATTCGGGTCCATACCCGCATGCCGGCCCTGATCCCGCCCGGGCGGCCCGGTGACTGACAGCGCCCGAACCGCCCCTGGACCTGCTGGCGCCGGATGGCGACTTGGAAAGCGGGCCCGTCGCCGATAGGGTGGCGTCGGTGTCCGCCGAAGGCGCGGGGCTGATCGCACCCGCACCGGCGGCACCGGTGCAAACCAGCCTGTTCTGACCACACCCGTGCCGGCCCCGGGGGCACCCACCCTCAACCGCGCCGCCACGGGTCCGCCCGCGAACCCGCCAGGAGGCCCGCCTATGTCCCCGCAATCCGTCACACTGTCCCGCCGGTCCTTGTTCCAATGGGGGGCCGCCGGCCTCGCGGTGCCGGCTGCCGCTGGGCTGATCGCTCCGGCCTCGACCCAGGCCGCCGAGGATCCGGCGCTGCTGAACGGTGCTGGCTTCTACCGATTCAAGATCGGCGGGCTCGACGCCATGGCGATTTCCGACGGCACCTTCGGCGGTGAGGACCTGCCCCACCCGACCTTCGGCTTCAACGCCAGCCTGGACAGCTTCACCGACGTGGTCGAGGCTGCGTATCTGCCCACCGAACGGTGGTCGATCGCGGTCAACACCCTGTTGGTGGAGACCGGCGGCCAGCGCGTGCTGATCGACGCCGGCACCGGTGACAAATGGGCACCGGGAGCGGCGGGGCGCCAGTTCGCCACCCTGGCCCGGGCCGGGATCGATCCGGCGTCGATTGATGTCGTGATCGTCACCCACGCCCACCCCGACCATCTGTGGGGGGTGACCAATGCCGACGGCACGGTGCTGTACCCGAATGCCGAGGTGAAGATCGGCGCCGCCGACATTGATTTCTGGGGCGGCGACGGTGCCGACCTGTCGAAATCGCCGCTGCCGGACGACATCAAGAACACCCTGATCGGCGTCACCCGGGACCACATCGCGGCCCTGGGCGACCGGATCAGCGCCTATGGCGACGGCGACACCCTGGCCCCCGGGATCACCGCCGTCGCGGCCCCCGGGCACACCCCGGGCCACGCGGCGATCATGATCGAGGATGGCGACCACTCCCTGCTGAACCTGGCCGATACCGGCCACTTCTTCGCCACCGCCCTGGCCCGGCCCGATTGGAAGGTGGCCTTCGACACCGATCCGGACACGGCCGTGATCACCCGCACCAAGATGTTCGATAGGGTCGCGACCGACCGCCAGCGGGTGATGGTCTATCACTTCCCCTGGCCCGGCATCGGCCACATCGTGCCCAACGGCGCCGGCGGCTTCGCCTGGGTGCCGGAACCGGTGGTGCTCTGACCCAAAGGTCCGACCGCACGCTCACATTTTCGTGAGCGTGCGGTCGCCCACGGCCCGGCATGGTTCCCGGCCACGGCCGAAAGTTTACTTTGCAACAATGAGCTAGGCCCATGGGCGACGCGGGTTCTCCGCCGCTGTGCCGCACTTTCCGCCCCTTGCAAAGAGTGTTGCCAGTGCTACATTTCGGTCGGTGAACGACAGAGACCAGGCCCGCCTGCACGGGGACGTCATGGGTGTTCTGTCGGTGCCGCCGTTCGTCAAAGCCGCTGTCGCACACTGTCTTGCAAGGGAGCCCACGCTCGATGATCGCCCCGTTGTCCCGCCGCGCCCTGCTGGTCGCCGGCCTGGTGTCCGGTCTGATCGCAGGATTGCCCGCCGATGCCCGGGCCACCGAAGCCTCGCTGGCCGTCGTGGCCACCACCGGCATGATCGCCGACGCGGCCCGGCAGGTGGGCGGGGACCTGGTCGAGGTGCAGGCGCTGATGGGCCCGGGCGTCGATCCCCACGCTTATCGCCAAACCCGCAGCGACATCGTCGCCGCCGGCCAGGCCGATCTGGTGCTGTGGCACGGCCTGTTCCTGGAAGCCCAGATGGAGGCGTTCCTGCTGGAGTTGGGTCAAGACCGCCCGGTGATCGCGGTCGCCGAAAGCCTGCCCCGCAACCTGCTGATCGGCCATGACGACTTCGAGGGCCGGTTTGACCCCCATGTCTGGATGAACCCCAACCTGTGGTCCCGGGTGGTGCTGGTGATCCGGGACGCGCTGATCGAAGCCCGACCGGAGGCGGAGGCGACCTTCCGGGCCAATGCCGACGCCCATTTGGCCCAACTGGTCGACCTGGCCAATTACAAGACCCGGGTGCTGTCCTCGGTGCCGGTGGAAAGCCGGGTGCTGCTGTCCGCCCATGACGCGTTCAACTATTTCGGCTCCGCCTACGGGTTCGAGGTGGTCGGCATCCAGGGCATCTCCACAGAAAGCGAAGCGGGCCTGCAACGGATCGCCGAACTGGTCGACATGCTGGTCGATCGCGACATCAAGGCGGTGTTCGTGGAAACCTCGGTCTCCGACCGCAATGTCCGCGCCCTGATCGAGGGGGCGGCCGCCCGCGGGCATGAGGTGACGATCGGGGGCGAGCTGTTCTCGGACGCCATGGGCCCGGACGGCACCTATGAGGGCACCTATCTGGGCATGATCGACCACAACGCCACCGTGATCTCCCGCGCGCTTGGCGGCCAGGCGCCGGAAAAGGGCATGAAGGACCAGCTGTCCTGATCCCGCCCCGCGCCGCAATCCTGAAAGACATCCGCCAACGATGACCCTGTCCGCCCTGCCCCGCGCCCCCAGCCCCCGCCATCCGATCGACGCCCAGGCGGCGGACGCGGCACCGGCCGCCGACAGCCCCCTGGCGATCCGGGGCCTGACCGTGTCCTATGGCCAGAAGCCGGCGGTGTTTTCCGTCGATGCCACCTTCCCCGCGGCGGCCCTGTCGGCGATCGTCGGGCCGAACGGTGCCGGCAAATCCACCCTGCTGAAGGCGGCCTTGGGGATGATCCCGCGCCTGTCCGGGGAGGTGACCGTGTTCGGCCAGCCGGTCACACGGGCCCGGGACCGGATCGCCTATGTGCCCCAACGGGCCAGCGTCGACTGGGACTTCCCGACCACGGTCATCGATGTGGTGCTGATGGGCCTGTACCGGGAGTTGGGGCTGTTGGGCTGGGTGACCCATTCCCACCGGGAGCGGGCTTGGGCGTGCCTGGAGCGGGTCGGCATGGCGGATTTCGCCGACCGGCAGATCGGCCAGTTGTCCGGCGGCCAGCAACAGCGGGTGTTCCTGGCTCGCGCCCTGGCCCAGACCGCCGATCTGTACCTGCTGGATGAACCGTTCGCAGGTGTCGACGCCGCCACCGAGCGGGCGATCATCACGGTGCTCCAGGACCTCCGGGACCAGGGCCGGGCGGTGATCTGCGTCCACCACGACCTGGCGACCGTGGAGCGGTACTTCGATCACGTGTTCCTGGTGAATGTGCGCCGTGTCGCCGAGGGGCCGGTGGCCCGGGCGTTCACGGCCGAGGCCCTGCGGGCGACCTATGGCGGCCGGCTGGCCGCCGCCCATATTGAGGATCTGAAGCTGGGGGGCGGCCCCGCCCCGGCATGAGCGGCTTTCTGGCCGCGCTGGCCCTGAACGCCGGATACAACGCGGCCCTGGTCGCGGTGGGGGCGGCGCTGTTGGGCATCGCCTCGGGTGCCGCCGGGACCTTCCTGTATCTGCGCAAGCGGGCCCTGGTCTCCGATGCCGTGGCCCATGCCACCTTGCCCGGCATCGGCCTCGCGTTTCTGCTGATGGTCGCCCTGGGCGGTGACGGGCGCGACCTGATCGTGCTGATGCTGGGCTCGGCGGCGACGGCGGGGCTGGGGCTGCTGCTGATCGACTGGATGACCCGCCGCACCCGCCTGAGCGAGGACACCGCCATCGGGGCCGTGCTGTCCGTGTTCTTTGGGCTGGGCGTGGTGCTGTTGACCGTCATCCAAACCCTGTCCCAGGGCCGCCAGGCGGGGTTGGATTCCTTTCTGCTCGGCTCGGCCGCGGGCATGCTGTTCCAGGACGCGGTGCTCATCGCCGTCGGCGGCGCGCTGGCGGTGGCGGCGGTGGTGCTGCTGCGTCGGCCGATGACCCTGGTGGCCTTCGATGCCGGCTATGCCGCGTCCCGGGGCACCGATGTCCGCCGGATCGACCTGGCGATCATGGGGCTGGTCATGGCGGTGACCGTGATCGGCCTGAAGCTGGTTGGCCTGATCCTGATCGTCGCGCTGCTGATCATCCCGGCGGTCACCGCCCGGTTCTGGACCGAGCGGGCCGATCGGGTGTTGTGGATCTCAAGCGCGATCGGTGGGCTGTCGGGATATGTGGGGGCCGCGATCTCGGCCTCGGCGCCGGCGCTGCCAACCGGGCCGGTCATCGTCATCGTCGCCACCGGCCTGTTCGTTCTGTCGCTGGTGTTCGCGCCGGCCCGGGGGGTGGCTGCCTCCGTCTATCGGCACCGGCGGTTCCAAAGCCGGGTACATTTGCGCCAGGGCCTGTTGGCGCTGTCCCGGGCCGAGCCGATCCATGACGCCTTCACCCTGGCCACCTTGCGCCGGGCCGGATGCATCCGCGCCGACGGCGTGGCGACCGAGGCCGGGCGCGCCCAGGCGGCGAAGGCCGCCCGGGACGAACACCGCTGGGCCGTGGCCCGGCAACTGCATCAGGATACCGCCGTGGCCGGCCGCTATGACGGTCTGACCCCGATCGAGGACGTGTTCACCCGCGACGAAATCCAGGACTTCGACCGCCGGATCGGCGGCCCCCGCATCATCGCCGCAGACGGCGGAGCGTAAGCCGATGGGCGCCGAATTCGTCCAGTTCAGCCTGACCCCGATGCTGATCGGCGCCTTGGCGGCGGTGGCCTGCGCGCTGCCGGGCAATTTCCTGGTGCTGCGGCGCCAGGCGCTGATCGGCG
>CAYNRD010000103.1:0-7400 GCA_964399515.1 uncultured Mycobacteriaceae bacterium
ACGCATTCGCGGCCCAACGTGTGGCCACAGCGCTTGGGGAAGGTTTGATCCTCCAACTGGATGGCGGCGGCGCCGGCCTGTTCATAGCCCCGCACGGTGTGCCGAACGTTCAACAGCCCGCCATACCCGGTGTCACCATCGGCGATCAGCGGGGTGGCGCAGGTGCCGGCGATGCGCCGCACACACTCCACCATGTCGGTGTAGGTCGCCAGCCCGGCATCGGGCAGCCCCAACTGGCTGGCGGAGATGCCGTAGCCAGTCATGTACAGGGCGTCGAAGCCCAAGTCATCGGCGATGCGGGCCGAAATCAGATCGAAGACGCCCGGCGCCAAGACCAGGTCGCGGGCGAGGATCTTCTGCTTCATGCGCCGTCGTTGCTGGGCTCGATCGGTCATGGGGTTTCCTTTGCGGGGGTGGAGGGCGCCGGGCTGATCGCGTGGCCGGTGCCGATCATGCTGTCGCGGGTGACCAGGCCGGCCAGATCCGCCTCATCAAGGTCTTCGGTGCCCGCCGGCCGGCGCGGAATGACCAGGAACCGGAGATCGGCGGTGCTGTCCAGCACCCGCACAGGCCGGCTTTCCGGCACATCGACCCCGAATTCCCGCAACACGCCGCGGGGGTCCTTGACCACCCGGGCACGGTAGGCGGTGCTTTTGTACCAGGCCGGCGGCACGCCCAGAATCATGCGCGGGTAGCAGGAACACAGCGTGCAGACCACCACATGGTGCACATCCTCGGTGTTTTCGACCACCTGCAGTTCGGCCAATGCGCCCACCGGGATGCCCATCGTGTCGAGCGTCCCCCTGGGATCAGCGATCAATGCGGTCTTGAAGCTCGGATCGGCCCACGCCTTCGCCACCAGCTTGGCGCCGAAGGCGGGGTTGCGGGCGTCGGTTGCGTCGATCTGCGCGTGGAGATCTGCGGCACTGAACAGACCTTTTTCGATCAACAGTTCCCGGATCGCGGTCTCCAGCAGTTCGAAGCGGGACATCGGGCCGTCGTCATCGCTGATCGGCGCGTGGTCGTGATGATGGTGCTCGGGATGGTGTCCGGTCATGGTCCCCGCTCCGTATGGTCCGGTTGCGCCAACTCCAGCCAATGCTCGTAAACATCGGCTTCCAGCCCGTCGATGGCGGCACCCGGATAGTCCGGCCAAAGCTCTTTCTGGGCGAAGCGGACGCGATACAGCATCAGGGTCGGCAAGCCGGGCTTATGGTAGGCAAGGCGTTCGGGATCCTTGTAACGGCCCGCGACATCAATGATGGTGCCCGCCTTTCCCCGCAGATAGGCCGGTGTCCGGCAATGCCCGAGCGACGGTCGCGCGCAGACCCGCACAGGCGTTCCAGGCTCCAAGGGTGCGGCGGGGCGTTCGGTGTGGGGTCCGATCATGGCACCGGGCTCCGGTCCACCGCGATGCCCTCGGCGGTAAGGCGCGCGGCGACAGTGTCGATCCGATCGGCGAGTTCCCGGGCGCCGATCACTTCTTGCTCCAGCAACAATTCCCGGATCGCCTTAATCCAACGGTCGTAATAGGCCGTGCCATCGTATTCTTGGGCACTGTACTCTTCCACTGCCCGGCGCAGCGCATCGACGCGGAACACCTGCCGCCCAGCCAGCAGCATCAACAAGGCATCAACCCGTTTCTCATAATAACTCAACGCGTGTTCGGCCCGATCGACCGGGCCGAAGTCCAGCCCGCCCACGTCATGGACCATATGCCCTTCGGCGCCGTCGCGCGGGCTGTTCCTGCGATCAAGAGCCATGAAATCCTCCCCTGGCGCCCATCCCTCTCAAACCACCAAAATCGCGTCGGGCTCGACGGTCAGAAACACCTTCTGCCCGATGGTGAAGGTATCGAGCGCGGCGATGCCACGGGTGCGACGCTGCACGATCAGAGGCAGACCCTGGTCGGACGTAACATACAGTTCCGCGTGGGGACCCTTATAGACGACTTCGGTCACCCGACCCGCGATCACATTGGCCGAGGTCATCGGAGCCTCGACATCGACCACGAACTGTTCCGGCCGGATACCCAATTGAATGGCGCGGCCCGCTGGATGCTCGCCGGCGACCGACAACGCCAGGGAGCCGCCGACCGTGACCCGCGAGGCGCCGGCGTCAACCCCCGACACGGTGGCGTCCAGGATGTTGGCCGCCCCCAGGAACTCCATCACCTCCCGGCTGCCGGGCTGGCGGTAAAGTTCGGTCGGCGTTCCCACTTCATGGATCTGACCATCGAACATCACCGCCACATGGTCGGACAGCGACAGCGCCTCCTCCTGATCGTGGGTCACGATAATGGTCGTGATACCGGCCTCGCGCTGGATCCGTTTCAACTCGACCTGCATCTGGTCGCGCAACTTGCGATCAAGGGCGCCCAAGGGTTCGTCCAAAAGCAGCACATTGGGGCGGATCACCAGGGCACGGGCCAGGGAGACCCGTTGTTGCTGGCCTCCGGACATCTGCCGTGGAAACCGGTCGGCCAGGGCTTCCAACTGGACGAGCGCCAGCGCCTCACGCACCCGCTCCCGGCATTCGGCGGCCGGGATCCCACGCCGCTTGAGCCCGTAGGCGACGTTCTCGGCCACGGTCATGTGCGGGAACAGGGCGTAATCCTGGAAGACCAGGCCGACATTGCGTTTGTGGGCGGGAACGTCGATCACCGGCGCGCCATTGAAGGTGATTGCTCCCGATGTCGGCCTAACGAACCCCGCAATGCAGCGCAAGGTCGTGGTCTTGCCGCAACCGGACGGGCCCAGCAACGCGAGGCAAGCCCCCTCCTCCACGGTGAGGTTCACCGATTTCAGGATCGACAACTCCCCGACCGAGAAGCACAGATCCGATAAGTCCAAGCGCGCCATGGCTACCGCCCCACCGAAAGCGAAATCACCCGGTAGCGCCGCTCGACGAACACGATGATCACGCTGATGATCACGATGTAAACGGTCGAGAACGCCGCCGGCGTCGGGTCGAAGTTCTGGGAAATGTAATTGAACAACTCGATCGGCATGGTGGTCAGCCCACCGCGCACCAAAAAGATGCTGATTGGATAGTTGTCGAAACTAATCAGAAACGCGAACAGAAACCCGCTGATGATCCCGGGCTTCAACTGCGGCAGCGTCACCGTCCAGAAGGTCACCCACCAGTTGGCCCCCAGGGATGCGGCCGCCTGTTCAATGTTCGGGTTATACAGAGTCAGCGACGCCACGATGGTGCGCACGGGATAGGCCGCGACCAGGACCATGTGGCCGATCACCAGGCTGTACCACGTGAACGCGATGTCCAGTCGAATGAAGAACTGTACCAAGGCGATGCCGATCGCCACGATCGGTACCGCCACCGGTGACAAAAGAAACGACGTCAACGCGGCCTTGCCGCGGAAGTCATACCGCACGATCGCGATCGCCGTGCCGAGCGCCATGATCGTGACCAGCGTCGCCGCGACCGTGGCGATCAACAGGCTGATCAGCGTCGCTTCGGCGATCTTGTTGATGTTGGGAATGTTGCGATACCACTCAAACGAGTAGGACGATGGCGGGAACTCGATGAAGAACGAGCCGTTGAACGAAACCAGGACGGTAACGAACACCGGGAACACCAGGAACGCCATCGCCGCCCAGCCCAGCACCGACATCACAATGCGGAATCGCCGTTCCTCAGACATCGACACGCAACAGCTTTCTCACCAAGACCGCGTAGACAAACACCAGAGCGAAGGTGAAGCCGGTCAGGATGAAGATGATCGCAGAGCCAAGCGGAAAATTCAGTTGGATCAACAACTGTTCGGCGGCGACCTGGGAAATCATCGCCGTCGATGGCGAACCGAGCATGAGCGGGGTCACGAAGGCGCTGGCGCAGATGGCGAAGCTCAATGTCGTGCCGCCGAAAATGCCGGGCGCCGAAAGCGGCAGGACCACCGTTCGCAAGGTCGTCCATGAATTGGCGCCCAAGGTGCGGGACGCCTCCCACTGGGAGGTGGGGATGCGGATCAGCGCGCCGTAGATCGGCAGGATCATAAACGGCATGCAGTAATGAACCAGGGCCACGACAATGGCGCCTTCGTTATAGACCAGCCGTTGCGATCGCTCGAAAATCCCGAATGCGACCAGCAGGTTGTTGATCGGCCCTTGGTCGGCCAGCACCACCAGCCAGCCGTAGTTGCGTACGATCAGGCTGGCGGCGAGCGAGATGAAGATGACCATGAGGACCACCGACCGGGTCCTTGGCCCAAGCCACAGCATCATCAACGCCACTGGGTAGCACAGCAGGAAGGTGATCAGGACGGAAATGAACGACAGTTCGAAGGTGCGCCACAGGGCGCGCATGGTCCGTGCGCTGTCGAAGGCTTTCTCGTATTGGTAGAACCACAGCCCCGCGGCCCGAACCTCTTCCGGGTCGTTGGCCCATGTGCCGAAGCTTACCCGGAGCATCTCGGTGAACGGTATGACGTAGAACGCCAAAAGAAAGATCAACAGAGGTGACAACAGGACTATTGCGGGACCGTAGTCCCGCAATAGCTTATCGACCGTGCCAGCGATGGCCGCCATGGTAACGGACCCGGTATTAAATCAGCCGAAGATCTCGTTCCATTTTTCCGTGATCTGTGGCCTGTTCTTGGACAGAAACCCCCAGTCAGCATAGGTGATGTTGTCCGGCGGCCCCATCAGCTCCAAGGTACGCTCGGACGGATCGACCTCCTTATGGGCGCTTCTGGTCCGCAACACGCTGTCGATCTTCTGTTGGAAGGCCTTGTCGTAACTCATGTTCACATAGGCCTCGGCCAGTTCGACGTTCTTGGCGTTCACCGGCATGTTCATTCCGACGATCTCTCCGTGCATGCCCTCTGCCAAGGGATGGGCCGGCGCGATCGGAGCGCCCTGGTCGATCAGCGGATTGATGAAGATGCCGTAGAACGGCACGATCGGCACTTGGCCGCTTTGCAGCATTTGGATCGCCTGCGGGGCGCCCGTATACACCGAAACGCCGTTTTCCTTCAGCTTCGCCAAGTGGGCTAGGCCCGCTTCCCATTCGAACTGCGCTTCGGAGAGCGGCTTGCCGGTCGCGACCTGTGCCGCGGAGGTCACGATGCGCACTCCGTTGTTCCAAGCAACCGGTGCGATCGCGATTCGGTTGGCGTTCTTGGGGTCCCACAATTCGGCCCATGCGGTCGGGGCATCGACGCCGGACTGGGTGTTGTAGAACAGGGTGTGCACCGCATCGACGACGCCCGCCGAGAAATTGTCCGCCAACAGGAACGCATCCCGCACATTGGCCATGTTCGGAATGTTCTGGGGGTTGTGAGCCCGCAACAGCCCCTCATCCCGGGCCAAGAATACCCCGGCTTCGGAAAACTGCATCAAATCCGGCGGATTATCTTTCTGGGTCTTCAGCATGGCCAACATCTGCGAGGTGACCGACTGCTGCACATTGATCCGGGCCCCGGTCTCCGCCTCGAATTTTGGATGCAGCTCGTCGGTCCAAAGCTTGGCCAGCAGTCCCTGATTGAGGACCACATTGATCTCACCCGCGGCCCGAGCTTTCGTGGTCACCCACGGTGCCGCCAGCGTCGTGCCGGCCAAGGCTGCGGCGCCACGCAGAACGGTGCGGCGGGTGGGCTTGAAGGCCGTAACGCCGGCCTCGGTCGGTGTGCTGTGCTTGGTCATGTCCCTGTCCATTTTTTTCGCGGCCGCACCCTTCGGGGTTTGGCCGTCATCGTCCAATGGTTTGCACTCACGCAGCCGACCTTTTGTCCGCCGTCGCGTTCGAGGGGCCGATCCCGGCCTGTTCCGGCCAAGCCCCCTGTTCGCTTGGGTCGATCATCCGATCCTTGGCGGTCCAGATATGCTCGCGCATCAGCGCGCTGGCCCGCTCGGGCTGCCGGTTGATCGTGGCCTGAAAGATTTTTTGGTGCGCGGCGTGGCTGCCGCTCAGAAGATCGTCCGTGAAGCGAATGTAGTGACGGATGCCGACCGGAATCTCGGTCACCCGCCGGATCATGGCGAGCAGCGTGGCGTTGCCGCACCCGGCGTAAAGCAGCCCATGAAACCGATTGTTGAGCACCAAGAAGCGTTGCCGCAGGACTTCGGGGGCAAGATCGGCGCCGAGCAGGGCGTCGGCTTCATCCAACAGGACTTCCAATCCCGCGCGACGCTCCGGTGACAGCCCCCGCTCGGCGACCAGGCGAACTGCCTCACTCTCCAGAAGCACCCGGCAACTGTAAATCTCAGCCAAATCGGCGGGTGAATACTGGACGACCTGGTAGCCCCGGTTGGGCTGGAAGGCCACCAACCCTTCCGCGGTGAGCAACCGCAGCGCCTCGCGCACCGGCGTGCGGGATTGCCCCAAGTGATCGGCCAGGCGCGTTTCCACGATCCGCGCCCCCATCGCCAGCTCGCCCGACAGGATCAACTGACGGATGCGATCATAGGTGTCGCTCGACGTCGCCGGGTCCACTTGGGCTGGTTCGATCCAATACATGGGTAATCGTATACATAAAACGATCCGTTCGCCAACCCTGGACAACGCCGTGACAAAAATTGCTTTTTTTCAAGGACGTTACCGGATTGTAATTCCAATGCTCTCAGAAGCCAAAGCATCATTGTATACAATATAGCCCGCTTGGAACCCGCCGCGAGCGCGGCGTCTGGGGCATGCTGACGCCATAATCTTCTGGCCAATGGGCGCTAGCATGAGGAGGCGTTACCCATGATCCTGCGCACGGTCCTGGTTTTGGCGATACTGCTGATGGCGGCGCCCGGGGCGGCCGAGACTGTTGGCCCGATCCGCACCTCGGCGGGGCCGGTGCTGGTCGAGCGCATGGCCCATCCCCTGGCCAGCCCCTGGGGGTTCGCGTTCCTGCCCGATGGGGCGGTCCTGGTGACCGAGCGGGGCGGGGATTTGCACCTGTTGGACGCCGGCCGGCTGTCGCCGCCGCTTTCGGGCGTGCCCCAGGTCCGCGCCCGGGGACAGGGCGGGCTGCTGGACGTGACGACGGACCCGGATTTCGACGCCAACTCCCGGATCTATCTCAGCTATTCGGAGCCGGCGCCGGGCGGCCAGTCGCGCACCGCCGTGGCGGCCGCGACCCTGCAGCGCGGGGATGGGGTGCAGCATCTGTCCGATGTCACCGTGATCTTCCGGCAAGAGCCGGCGTTGCGCCCCGGCCGTCATTACGGTTCCCGCCTGGTGTTCGCCGATGACGGCACCCTGTTCGAGACAATCGGCGACCGGGGCCTGCCCGACCTGGCCCAGGACATGAGCACCCATGTCGGCAAGGTGATACGGATCCGAGCCGACGGCTCGGTCCCAGACGACAATCCGTTTGTTGGACAAGCAGACGCGTTGCCCGAGATCTGGTCGCTCGGTCATCGCAACGCGCAGGGCGCCTGGCTCGATCCGGA
>CAYNRD010000104.1:0-7351 GCA_964399515.1 uncultured Mycobacteriaceae bacterium
CCATGCCGCCGGAGATCCGCCGGCTGGCCGATGCGTTCCTGACCTTGCCCCAGGAAATCCAGGTGGCACCGCCGTCGTCCACCTCGGTCAATGTGGAGCAGGTGCTGGTGACCGTGGGCGCGCGGGACAAGCGTGAGGCGCTCCGGCAGCTGATCCGGCATGAAGAGTTGAAGAACGCCCTGATCTTCTGCAACCGCAAGCGGGATATCGGCGTGGTCACCCGCTCGTTGGAGCGGCATGGCTTCTCCGCCGGGCAACTGCACGGCGACATGGTCCAATCCATGCGCAACGAGACCCTGGAGCGGTTCAAGGCGGGCGACATCCGGCTGCTGGTCTGTTCGGACGTCGCCGCCCGGGGCATCGACATTTCCGACCTGAGCCATGTGTTCAATTTCGACGTCCCCACCAATGCGGAGGATTACGTCCACCGCATCGGCCGCACCGGCCGGGCCGGAAAGCAGGGCCGCGCCTTCACCCTGGCGACCCCCGGTGACGACAAATACGTGGCGGCGATCGAAAAGCTGATCGGCAAACCGGTGCCGCCGATCGCCGACGGCGTGGTCGATGTGACCGTGGACGGGGATGCCGATGCCGAGGAGGCGGAGGACACCTCCGGCCGCCGCCGGCGGCGGCGCAAGCCCGAAGACGCCCAGTCCGGCCGGTCCCAAGCTGGCCGGTCCCAGGGCGATCGGTCCCAGGGCGATCGGTCCCAGGGCGACCGATCCCAGGGCGACCGGGGCCGCCCGACCTCCGGATCCGGCCGTCGGCGCGCGGATGCCGGCGCGAGCGCGGCGGAGGCCCCCAAACCCCGGGACCGCCGCCGGTCCGAGGACGAGGACAAGACCCCGGCCGGGTGGGGCGACCATGTGCCCGCCTTTCTGCTGCGGCCGGTCTTCCGCACCTGAGCCTGGGCTCCAGCAACACCCGGTAAGGTCCCGAATTTCCAGAATTTAGGCACCGTGATTTCGGCGCCCTGCTCGGCTCTGCGCGGTTGACGGCGTATGCCCGGCCCCGGACGATGGGTTTGGGGTTGCGAATCATCCGGCGCGGGGGACGGGCGTGGTTGCCAGGTCAAGACGGCTCAAGGGGGCGCTGATGGCGGCGGCCATGGCCTGCTGCGCGCTGGCGCCCGGCGCCGGCGGCGCCCAACAGGCGGCACCGGCCCCCCTGCCGGCCGGCCAACCGGTGACCCTGACCGCCGATCAGGTGAGCAATGACGCCGAGTTGGACATCGTCATCGCCACCGGCAATGTGGAGCTGACCCAAGGGGCCAGGATCCTGCGCGCCGACGCCATCACCTACAACCGCCGGACGCGGCTGGTCACCGCCAGTGGCAACATCGTGCTGCTGGAGCCGTCCGGCGACGTGGTGTTCGCCAGCTATGCGGAGCTGGACGACCAATTGCGGGACGGGTTCGTGCAAGGCGTCGGCATCCGCCTGACCGACCAGTCGCGCATCGCCGCCACGGTCGCCGAGCGCCGGGACGGCACCATCACCGAAGGCCGCCGGGCGGTGTTCACCCCCTGCAACACCTGCACGATCGGCGACGAACGGACGCCGATCTGGCAGATCCGGGCGGACCGGGTCACCCATGATTCGGAGGCGGACACGGTCACCTATCGCAACGCGATCCTGGATTTCTTCGGTGTGCCGGTGCTGTACACCCCGTTCCTGCAGCATCCGGACCCGACCGTGACCCGCAAGTCCGGCTTTCTGCCGCCGGTGTTCGGGTCCGGCAGCGAGGTCGGGCCGTTCGCCGAGGCCTCCTATTACTGGTCGATCGCCCCGTCCCTGGACGCGACCGGTCGGCTGCGGGTCACCTCCGCGTCCGGGGTCCTGGCCGGGGCGGAATACCGCCAACGCTTCCAACGCGGGTTGCTGGTGCTGGATGGCGACATCAACCAGTCCGAACGGCCGGAACTGTCCGCCCCTGGCGGCGATACCGAGGACATTCGCTACCGCATCGACGGCACGTTTGCCTATGACGTCAACCGGCATGTGCGGGGCGGCGCCAATCTGCGCCGGACCAGCGATGACACCTTTCTGGACACGTTCGATATCTCCAACGACGATGTGCTGCGATCCCGCGCCTTCGTGGAGGCTTTCGACGGGCTGAGCCATGCCTCGGCGGAGGTGTTCTCCTTCCAGGATCTGCGCCTGATCGGTATCAACCAGCCGCTGATCCTGCCGTGGCTGCAAACCAGCCTGGTGTCCGACGCCGGTACCACGTTTGGCGGCACGGTCAGCCTGGACAGCAGTTTTTTGTCCCTGATCCGGGATGACGCGGCGCCGATGCCGCTGACCGTTTTGGAGGGGGTCGATACCTTCCGGCTGTCCTCCCGCCTTGCCTGGGACCGGGAGACGATCACCGATCTGGGGGTGATCGCGGCCGTGCACACCTCGGTCCGCGCCGACGGCTATTTAAGCCAGGATCTGCCGCTGGAGGGCGACATCACCGGGGTCGGACCCGCCACCACCGATGAGGAGCTGGGCGGGCGGATCTTTCCCGCCGGCGGGGTCACCCTGCGCTACCCCCTGGCCCGCCGGGCCGGACGGGTCCAGCAGGTGATCGAGCCGGTGGTGGCGCTGACCGGCACGCTGGACCTGGACGACGGCGTGATCCCGGACAATGACAGCCTGAACTCCGAATTCGACACCGCCAATCTGTTCCGCGCCAACCGCTTCTTGGGCTTGGATGAGGTCGAGGACGGCGCCCGGGTCACCTATGGCGCCAATCTGGGCTATTACGGCGATGGCGGCGGCTTCACCAGCCTGTTCGCCGGACAGACCTTCCAGATCAACGATCTGGACATCGATGAGGAGGTCACCGCGTCCGGCATCGAAGATGACCTGTCGGATATCGTCGGCCGCCTGGTGCTGGCGCCGTCGGCGGGCTATGGGCTGACCTGGCGGTTTCGATTCGACGATGATGAGTTCCGCAGCATCCGCCAGGATGTGGGCGGCTTCTTCTCGACCCCGTTCGGCACCCTGTCGGCGTCCTACACCTTCTTCGATGGGGCCGCGCTCAGCGAGACGGCGGAGGACCGGGAGGAGGTCTTCGGCTTCGTGTCCGGGCCGTTGACCGGGCGGTGGGACTGGCAGGCCTCTGCCCGCTACGATTTGATTGATGACGAGGCGCGCAACGTGTCCGTTGGCCTTGGCTACCGGTGTGATTGTTTGACATTCACGATCCAAGTCGAGCAGGACTTCACCTCGGACCGGGATCTGGAGGAAGGCCTGAACGTGTTGGTCACGCTGAACCTCAGGCATCTCGGCGGCTTCTGAGGCACTCGACCCCGTGCAGGATATCTCGAACATCGCGATCGATGTTGCGCTTTGGGTGCACATCACGGTGGTCATCGGCGCCCTGGTGGCGGCGATGGTTTCGTTCGCGGTCGAGAGGGTCTCGATCGAGGTCACCTCGGTGGCGCTGCTGGTCGGGTTGCTGGTCTGGTTCCAGATCGCCCCGCTCACCGCACCCGGCGGCGGCAATCTGTTGGGGCCGGAAACGCTGTTGGCCGGCTTCGCCAACCCGTCCCTGATCAGTGTCCTGGCCCTGCTGGTGATGGGCCAAGCCATGGTCCAAACCGGGGCCTTGTCCCAGTTGAGCCGCATGTTCGTGCGCCTGTCGCGCCGGCATAGGGTGTTGAGCCTGGGAAGCTGCTTCGCCGGCGTACTGCTGACCAGTGCCATCCTGAACAACACCCCTGTTGTGGTGATGTTCATCCCGATCATGCAGTCGCTGGCCCTGCGCTTCGGCTGGTCGCCGTCCAGCCTGATGATGCCGCTCAGCTTCGCCGCCATCCTGGGCGGCATGACCACGCTGATCGGCTCGTCCACCAACCTGCTGGTCGCCAGCGCGCTGTCGGAGGTCAGTGACATCTCGATCGGCCTGTTCGACTTTTTCGCCATCGGCGTGGTGCTGGCGGCGGTGGGCTCGATCTATGTGGGCGTGGTGCTGCCCCGAATCCTGCCGCACCGGGCCAGCCTGGCGGGCCAGTTGCGCACCGAGGGGCGGCAATTCATCGCCGAAATCGATGTGTCCCGGGGCTCGGACCTGATCGGGGCCGAGGCCAAGGCGGGCCAATTCAAGGCCCTGCCCGACATCACCGTGCGCCAGATCATCCGGCGCGGGCAGACCATCCTGCCGCCCTTCGACGGTGTGCAGTTGGAGGCGGGCGACGCCATCATCGTCGCCGCCACCCGCACGGCCCTGACCGATGCGCTGACCAAGGTCGGCGGCCACATGCTGACCGATATCGGCCGGGCCGAGGGCCATGCCGAGTTGGGTGAGGACCGGCGGCCCGAGACGGGCCCCGGCCGGTCGGACCGGGTCCTGGCCGAAGTGATGGTGGCGCCGGCCAGCCGCATGCGCGACCAGACCATCGATATGGTCGGCTTCCAGCAGCGCTTCGGCTGCCTGGTTTTGGGCATCCAGCGGCGGGGCCGCATGGCGCGGCTGCAGATGCGCGACATAAGGCTGGAGCCGGGCGACGTGCTGCTGGTCACCGGCAAGCGGGAGGATGTGGATGCCCTGTCCAGCAACCCGGACCTGTTGCTGATGACCTGGGCGATCCGGGACATGCCAGTCTTGGACCGCAGCCGCCACGCGACGGCGATCTTCTTGTCCGCCGTGGGCTTGGCGGCGATCGGGGTCTTGCCAATCACGGTGGCCGCGGCGGGCGGCGCCTTCGCCATGATCGCGGCGGGGTGCCTGAACCTGCGCCAGGCGGTCCGCGCGATCGACCGGACCATCGTGCTGCTGGTCGGCTCGACCCTTGCCCTGGGCGCGGCCATGCAGGAAACCGGGGCCGCCCAGTTGATCGCGGATACCGCCGTGCACCTGCTGCCGACCACCGAGCCGCTATGGCCCATGGCCATGCTGTTCCTGGTCATCGCGCTGTGCACCAACATCATGAGCAACAACGCCTGCGCGATCATCTTCACGCCGATCGCGATCAGCTTCGGCGCCGATCTGGGGGTTTCACCCCTGGCGGCGGCGATCACCGTGATCCTGGCCGCCAACTGCTCCTTCGCCACCCCGATTGGCTACCAGACCAACCTGTTGGTCATGGGCCCCGGCCGTTCCCGGTTCCGGGATTACTTGATCGGCGGGCTGCCCTTGGTGTTCCTGATGTGGATCACCTATATCATCGTGGCGCCAGGGTATTTCGGGTTTTGAAACCGGGCGTTACTTCCGCCGCCATTGGCCGCCATCCTGGATGAACCAGCCTGGCTGGGCGCGGGCGATCAGCTCCTGGCCGGCTTCCGCCTCCACCGCCGCCACCGGCACGTTGTTGCGCTGGGCCAGCCCGGCGTAATGGCTGCGCCGTTGGGCGTTGACCGCATCGACCAGGTCTTGAACGCCGGGCGCCTGGCGGACCACGCCGACATAGCCGTTGGTCTGCTCACCCACCAGGCCCTGGGCGCGGGCGGTGTCCAGGCTCAGCGCCTGGGCGCGGGCGATGGGGGCGGCGGCCCACAGGCCGAAGCCCGCCAGCGCCGCCATGGCGGCGCGCCTAGAAAATGTCGGCGTTGGCATCGAACAACTCCTCCAGTTCGCGCTCGATCTTGATCCGCACCTCCTGCTCGATGCGGATGTTCAGGTTGATGGTGATCGGCTCCTGGGGCGCTTCCACCCGCACGGTGGGCGAACAGCCCGCACCGATCATGAGGGCGATGGCCATGCACGCGGCCCGGTGTGTGATCACGGTCTCCCCTCCCCCGTTTGCCCGGCGCCGCCATCCTGCAGCTGGCGCTCGATCGCCAACCGGCCCCGTTCGGCGATGCCCGATGTCGCCACCCCCGACCGGATGATTTCCGCCAAGGCGCCGCCGACCGAAACGTTCAACGCGATCGGAAAGCCGTCAAGCACATCCGGATTGGCGCCGTCGATTTGCAACCCCATCTGAAACTCGCTGGCGGAATCGCCGTCCAAGGTCACCGCCAGCGACCGGTACCGGAAATCCTCCAACGCCCTTAACACCAGATCCACCGACCCGGTTTCATCCCCCGGGATCGGCGGCGGCCGGTCGGGCGGCCGGTATTCGATGCTGCCGGGGCTTTCCGACCGCCAGGTGGCGTCGGTGATGGCAATGATGTCGTCCCGAAGGCGCAGGGGAATCCGCCCGGACAGGCGCCCCGTGGCGCGCAGGCCGTCGATGACCAGTTGCTCGATCAGCGCCGGAATTGATAGATCCCGGGCCTCCACCGTGGCCGACAGGGCCGGCCACGGGCCGCCCGCCAGGGCGGCGGCCACCGCGCCGGTCTCCACGGTGATCGGCTCCGCCGACAGGGTGCCGCCGGCCCAGTCGGCGGTCGCCGACCGGACCGTGACCCGGTCCGGGCTGGGCTGGTCGATGGTCAGCCGGGGCCGGGTCAAGGCCAGGTCGCCCGGCATCAGGGCCGCGCGCGCGGCCGTGACCTGGGCGGGGGCGGCTAAATGCGGGCGCCCCAACAGATCCCGCACGGTCACGTCCAGCGCCAGCCCGTCCACCCGCGCGGCCTCGGTCACCACCACGCCGTCTTCCACCGCCAGGCGGGCCCGGCTGCTGGTGAGCGCTCCGGCCCGCCAGGCCAGGCGCACCTCCCCGTCCAGCCGGCCAGCCACGGCCTCGACCGCCGGCCCCGGGTCCAAAAGCGGGCTCCAAAGCCAGGGTGGCGGGCCGTCCACCGTCACCGTGACCGGGTCCAGCGCCAGCTTTAGCCGCCCATCACCGCGCCCGGTGTGATGATCCACCTCCACCGCCAGACGCAGGGGTGGCCCTTGCGTGCCGGTGACCCGGCCGGTGCCGCGCAGTTGCCCCTGGGCGTCGACCGTGGCGGCGCCGGTGACGGTCAGGTCGAAAAAGCGCCCAACTGTGGTATCGACCAACCGCGCCCGGTCCAGATCCGCCGTGATCCGCCCATCGGGGGCCAGTGCCGCGGTCAGGCCGGCATCGGCCAGGCGCAGGCCCAAGGCCGGAGCCGCGGCCGCCACGCGCAGATCGGACGCGGTCCGTCGGCCGATGGCGCCGTCCGGCCCCAGCGCCGTGGAAAGCACCCCGCCCTGGACGGAGACTGTCACCACCCCCAGCCCGAAGCCGCCGCCGTCGAGCGTCAAGCCGCTGTCGCCGGTCGGGGTCAGGTCCAGACGGCCGCCAGCCGCCCCCATCTCCGCCGCCACCCGACCGTCGAACCAGGCTCGTGTGACCGGCACGCCGCCGATCGGCGGCGGGGTCAGCCGGACGCGAGCCCGCCCCTGAAAGCGGGGCCGGCCCGCCGGCGCCGAAACCTGGCCCGACGCGGTCAGCGCCAGGTCACGCGCCACAACGGCGAGGGTGACCCCCTCCGCCGTGACCTCCCGCTCAAC
>CAYNRD010000105.1:0-7303 GCA_964399515.1 uncultured Mycobacteriaceae bacterium
TCCAGCGCGTTGGAATCCATCACCCGTTCGGCGACCGCCTGATTGTCCCGGAACGCCCCCGATTGGCGCAGCAGCACGTCGATCAGGGTGGTCTTGCCGTGGTCGACGTGGGCGATGATCGCGATGTTGCGCAGCCGGTCGGCGTTCAGTGCGTCGTCGGGCATACGGGTCTCCTGGTCTGCGCGCGACGGCGCGGGTGCCGTCGGCGGCCCCCGTCTACCGCAGTTTGCCGCAAAGCGGCACCGAAAACCGCCGGGCCGGGGTCGGGACCGATCACGTCCCGGCGATTGGCAAGACGCCGTCGGGCAGGGTTTCGGCCAGGTACCCGGCCAGGGCGGCGATGTCCGCCTGGCCGGGGAAGCTGGCCCGCCAGATCAGGCCGATGGTGCGGGTGGGGGCCGGGTCCGGAAACGGGACGATCGCCAGATCCCCCTGGCCCGGGCACGGGCAGGCCATGGCCGGCAGCAGCGTGACGCCCAGGCCCGAGGCAACCATCTCCCGCAAGGTCGCCAGGCTGGTGGCGGCGAAATCATCCTGGGGCGGTGCGGGTTGGCCGCCCGTGGCCCAGCCGCAGGCGGCCAGCGCGTGATCGCGCAGGCAGTGGCCGTCCTCCAACAGCAGCAGCCGCCCGGTGCCGACCTGGCGCTCGGTCAGGCAGGCCTGGCCGGCCAAACCGTCACCGGGCGGCAAGGCCCACCGGAACGGCTCCTGGAACAGCGGCCGTTCTGACAGGCCGCCGCCGGGCCCAGGCAAGGCCGCCAGCACCGCGTCCAGCCCGCCATGGTCCAAACGCTCGATCAGCCGTTCGGTCAGATCCTCGCGCAAGTACAGGCGCAACGCCGGATAGCGGGCGCGCAGGCCCGGCAGGATGCGCGGCAGGTAATAGGGGCCCAGGGTTGGAATCACGCCCAGGCGCAACTCCCCGGCCAGGGGCGTGGTGGGGCCGCCCGCGTCCTGGACAAGCCGATCGACCCGGGACAGGATGTCGCGGGCCTGGGCGGCCACCGACAGCCCGTGCTGCGTGGGCAGCACGCCCTTGGCGGTGCGCTCGAACAAGGGCACGCCCAAACCGTCTTCCAGCGCCTGGATTTGCGCCGACAGGGACGGCTGGCTGACATGGCAGCGCTTGGCCGCCCGGCCGAAATGCCGCTCCTCGGCCAAGGCCACGGCATAGCGCAACTGGCGCAGGGTGACGCGGGACTGGGACAGGTCGGGCAAGGGCGGCATGGCCGGATCGATTGCCCGCCCATGCCCGGCCGTCAAGCGGGTTTGATCAGCCCCCGACGCCCGGTTGCAGGACGCACAGCAGCAGGTCCCGATCCAGGACCGCATCCTCCCGGCAGCCCCAAATGCCGAACGGGGTCGAGGAGGTGCGGCGGAAGCCTGGCGGGTGGCGCTGGCTGGTGTGCGGCCGGGTGCAGTCCAGGGTGCGGCACCAATGCACAACCAGCGTCTCGCCGCAGTAATTGACGATCCCGGGGGCGTTGCCGCCCCGGATGCTGCCGATGACCGGGATCAGGCACCGGTCGATCGGCACGTAGGCACCGTTGACGATCTCCGGCTGGGGGGTGTTTTCCAAGGTCTGGGCGCCGCTGGGCGAGGCGGCGGTCACCAGGCCGCCGGCCAGGCCCGCCAGAAGGGCGGCGACCAGAACTGGGGCAAACCCGCGGTCGGCGCGGGACGGTTTGGCGGCTGAGGCCATGGCTCCGATCCTCCTCGTCATCGGTGAGGGCCGTTCGGCCCGGTGTTCGATCATGGGCCGTTCGGCCTGATATCCTCCCGGGGCTCACGGCCCTGCCCAGGCACCATAGAATACAGAGGATCGTGTCGAAAGCATGTGGGCGAAGTGACCCGCCTCACGGCACGGTCGACAGATAGCCCGATCCCCGGGCCGCGGGCGCGCCGGTGACCGCCGCCTGGTCCCGCAGCCAGCGCAGGAAGATCTGGATCAGGGTTTCGCCATTCCGTTCGGGCAGGGTCAGGGCCAGATAATGCTGGTCGGCCTTGCGCACCTCCGGGAACGGCCGGACCAGCCGCCCCGCCGCCAGATAATCGTCGATCAGCACGTTGCGGCCAATGGCGAAGCCGAAACCGCGCAAGGCGGCCTCATGGATGAGGTTGGTGTCGTTAAAGCGCAGGCCCCGTTCGATCTGATCCAGGCTCAAGCCATGGGGGGCCAGCCAACTGTACCAGGTCAGATTGTTCTTGAAGCCGTGGACGCCCGCATCCTCGTCATGGAGCAGGGTGTGGTGGATCAGATCGGCGGGCGTGGTCACCGGGGGCTCCGCGTTCATCAGCCGCGGCGCGCAGACCACGAACAGCTGTTCGTGCAGCAGCACCTCCCCCGCCAGCCCGTGGGGGGCGGCGTGCGTGTACCGGATGGCCAGATCGACCGGGTCCCGGGCCAGGTCGACATTGCGGCGTTCGGCAAGCACGACCAGGTCGATGTCCGGATGCCGGCGGCGAAAATCCCCCAGGCGCGGCGTCAGCCAGCCCATGGCGAAGGAGGGCAGGGCCGAGATGACCAGCCGGCCGCCGACCGTCTCCGACAGCAGCCGGTCCGTGGCGCGGCGGATGCGGTCGAACCCTTCGGTCAAGCCGGGCAGATAGCTGCGGCCGGCCTCGGTCAGGGCCAGGCCCCGTGGCAGCCGCCGGAACAAGGGCTGGCCTAGGCGTTCCTCCAGGGCCTTGATCTGGTGGCTGACCGCCGCCGGCGTCACCGACAGCTCCTCGGCCGCGCGGGCGATGCTCAGATGGCGCGCGGCGGCCTCGAAGGCGCGGATGGCGTTCAGCGGCGGCAAGGCGGCCATGGCGGGAAGCCTCAAACCCAGGATGAGCGGCACGACCTAGCATGCCTTAGATTTTCTAATCAACTGCTTGAGAAAGGCTCGTTTGATGTCGAAGCGATGCTCACCCATATTTCATCCTGTGTGATGACGCGGCCGGTGCCGCGACTAGGACGGAGATCGGATGATGACCTATCGGAATGACACCTCTCAAACGGTTGGTTTTAAGCAACAAGTCTCGTTCGTGGACCTGCTTGTCGCCGGGTTGGGCCTGGCCGGGTTCTGGGCGGACCGGGCGCGCCAACGCCAGCACCTGGCCGGCCTGGACGCCCGGTTGCTGCGGGATATCGGGGTCAGCCCAGCCGATGCGCGGGCGGAGCGGGCTAAGCCGTTCTGGAAGCGCTAACACTCTGACAGAAAACAGAAAAGTTGTGTCGAGACAAGGGTTAGGAAAATTAAACCATAACAATCGCTTGGTGTGGCGACGGCGGCGTCGGGGCCGGGTGCATCCCGTGGCGGGGCTCGGTGGCGTCGGATGGGGATGTGATGGTAGGGTGTCGTGACTGTTCACCGAGGACCCGCCCGACCCGTGACCGGCTCCCCCATCGCCGACGGCTTCGCCGCCATCGACAGTTTGGCCGAGGAAATCGCCTCCAGCGTCACCCATGGCCTGGCCGCCGCCCTGGCGGTGGCCGGGCTGGTGGCGATGATCTGGTGGGCGGTCGCCGCCCAGGATGTGCTGGCGCTGGTCTGCGTCTCGGTGTTCGGCGCGTCCATGATCCTGCTGTACACCGCCTCGACCCTGTACCACGCCATCCCGCACCCCACCGCCAAGGAGGTGTTGCGCGCGGTCGATCACGCGGCGATCTATCTGCTGATCGCCGGCACCTATACCCCCTTTGCCCTGGTCGGGCTGGGTGGGTTCTTGGGCTGGGCGCTGTTTGGGGTGGTGTGGACCCTGGCCGGGCTGGGCATCGGCCACAAGCTGTGGGCGATGATCCGGGGCAGCCACAGCACCCGCACCTCCCTCATCCTGTATCTGTGCCTGGGCTGGCTGGCGGTGCTGGTCATCGGCCAGGTCTACGGCGCCTTGGGCCCGGCGGGGTTCGGCTGGGTCTTGGCCGGCGGGCTGATGTACAGCCTGGGCGTGCCGTTCTATGTCTGGCATGCGCTGCCGTTCAACCACGCGGTCTGGCACCTGTTCGTGATGGCCGGCAGTGCGTGCCATTTCATCGCCGTGGCCGGCTATGTGCTGGCGTGATCGCATGAACCACTGGGGTCGGGTTCCTGCCATGATGTTGACAGGATCGGGCGTGTTCCCTACGCCGCGAACGCAAATCACGGGCCGGTTGGAAGGGAGTCCCCCAAGGTGATCAATGGGTGGGTGAAAATCGGGCGCATGCTTGGCGCCGGCATGGTCGCGGCGGGCGTGGCCGCGGTCGCGGTCCCTCCGGCGCCGGTGGCCGCGCACACCCCGGCCCCGGCGGAGGGGGCGCAACAGCCCCGGTTCTTCATCGACGTCCAAGGCTGGCAGGGCGGGCCGACCCCACCCAATGAGCAAGGCTTCATCCGCTCATGCAGCATGGGGCGGGAGTATCAGAACCCCGCCGCCGCCCTGTTTTTCCTGATGGGCGTGAACAACCAGTTGCTGGTCGGCGTGGCCGACCGGGCCGGCACCCCGGCCGACGCCAGCGGCACGGTGCGCATCACCGTCGATCAGGCCTTCGACCAAAGCTTCGACTGGGAGTTGCAGCAGCAGGGCCAATTGGCCCTGGCCCGGCTGGGTGAGAACGAGGCGTTGATCGACCTGATCAAGCGCGGCAACGTGATGACCCTCAGCTACGGGCATGGGCAGTACCGGTTCCCGCTAACCGGCACTTTCGCCGCGTTCGACAAGATGGTCGAATGTCTGGACCGGGCGACGTTGGTCAATTTCCGGGCCGAATTGGCGCTGCGGGCGGAAAACCTGGTCCCCTCCGCCGCCGCACCCGCCGATGGCATCGACGGCCCGGCGCTGTTCACGGTGCTGGGCGTGGCGGGCCTGCCCCTGGCGGTGATGGAATTCGCCAATCCCGAGGACCTGCCCCAGAACGGGTTGTTGCCCAGCTATCTGTGGGTGGTGCCGCAGATCCAGGACAATGAGGTGACGGCGACCGCCGTCGGCGGCGTCCATCAGCAGTCAACGGCCCAGCAGCCCGACCTGCAAACCTTCATGAACGCCTATATGGCCCAGATTGGCACCACCTGTTCGGGTGAATACGCGCCGGGCCTGAGCCCGGTGGTGATCGCCGAGGGGGACCGGCCGGTGGCGCGGGGCCAGGCGGTGTGCAATTCCGAGAACGGGCCGGAGACGATCCATCTGTTCTTCATCGGCAATGACCGGCACCACACGGCGTTCTTTCACTTGGCCGATGGTGATGCCGCCCCCCTGGCGCAACGGGCGACCAACCTGATCGAACAGGCGCTGCTGAACACCGGGCAACCACCACCGGCGCAGTGACGGCATCGGGGCCGGGCCTGCCTTACGCGAACAGGCTGAGGAAGGGGGGCCGGCGGGTCAGGAAATCCAGCTGCCGCTCATAGGCTTCGACCGCCCGGTTGAATGGGAACACCCCGGCACCCCGGGCGCGGGCCTCGCCCGCGAAGCCGTCGAAGCCAAAGCCGACTTCCGTGGCCAACAGGGCCGAGGGCTGGAACGGGGCGGTCAGGCGTGGTTCGCGCGGGCGCCTGCGGCCCGGCTGATCCGGGTCCAGACCGTCTTCCCGCATCCGGCGCACGGCTTCCAGCGCCGCCGCGATCGCCGCCTGGACCACCTGGTCTTCCAGATCGGCGCCGTCATCCCGGGCGCCGTCGCCGTCACCGTCCTGGCCTTGGGGGCCGGGGATGCGGTTGCCCTGCACGCCATCCCGGGGGGATGGGTCGTTGTCCCGGATCACCGGCGGCACGGCTTGCTCCAGGGCGGGCACGGGTAGCCCAGGCCTGCTCATGCCGTCCGGCGGCGGTAGCGCGATTACCGGTGGTAAACCGTCCAACGCAAACATCCCCGCACGCGCCGGGCGCAAGGCGTGCCCATGGCACCACCCTGTTTGGTCCCCGATGACGATCCGGCACCCGGCTTATTATGCGTTGTTTTCCGGTCCCCTGTGCCGGTCCGATCCGGGCCAACCCGGTCCGTCCCCCAAAAGTGAAGAAACCGTAACCGAGTCCGCCGCCAGAGTCCGAAAAAAAAAAAATTTAATATCTAGAAGGGGTAGAAGTAAGAAATGTAATTATTCGCTTCGTAAGTATGCCCCAATGCCGCGGCGCAGCCAATGCAATGCAAACCAAAGGATAAACGATTCGACGGGGCGGTTATGCCCCGTGTCCGCGCCGGCGGGACTGCAGCGTCACTTTGTCGCTTTCAGCGCCCGCAATTGCTCTTCCAGTTCGGTGATTTGCTGTTCCAACGCGGCCTGTAGGCTTTCCGGTGTCGCCCGCTCCCCGGCCGGAGCTGTGGCGTCGGCCTGCCCGTCGGTTTGGAACGGCGCGAACATGCCCCAGGCCCGGCCCATCATGGCCAGATTGTTGCGGTGCATATCCTCGAAGGCCTGCATGGGGTTGGTGTTGAACTGCATCATCCCCTGCATGGCCTGGGCGATTTGGTCCTGGTTGCGGGCGAAGGCCTGCATCATCCCGTCCAGGTAATTCGGCACCACCACCTGCATGTTGCCGCCATACAGGCGAATCAGCTCCCGCAGGAAGTTGATCGGCAGCAGATTTTCACCCTTGTTTTCTTCTTCGACGATGATTTGGGTGAGCACGGACCGGGTGATGTCCTCCCCGGTCTTGGCGTCGAACACCGCGAACTCCACACCCTGCTTGACCATGCCGCACAGGTGATCGAGCGTCACGTAACTGGAGGTCGCGGTGTTGTAGAGCCGGCGATTGGCGTATTTCTTGATCGTGACCACGGGCTTGGCCGCCGCGTCCGAGGCGGCGTCCTCGACCTTCGCTGCGGTTTTGGGGCTTGGGGTTGCGGCGGCTGGGGACATGGGTGTGTTCCGTTTCTCATCCCCTTCGTGCCGGCGGGGCCGGGCCGTGGGGGTGTTCCAGGGTGGGCGGTGCCCGATGCCCAATCGCCGGGTTCCGCGTCGGGCTGGTTTGTGACAGCCTACAGGCGCGCGGGGGGCAATCAAAGCGCATCGCACCCCAACCTTATAACACTTTCAGACCCGTCGCACCCGAAAGGACGCGCCATGGCCGGCACCGACGGCCCGGACCCGCCGCCCTCGGGTCCCGGAGCCTCCGAGGACCTGGCGGACCTGGCCCGCCGCACCATCGATCTGTGGCAGGATCAGTTGCGGGCGGCGGCCCGGGACCCGGCCGTGGCCGAGGCCGTCGGCCATGCCGCCCATTCCTTCGCCCTCTGGGGGCAAAGCCTGGCCAGGACCATCGCCGGTGCCGAAGACGACCATTCCCCGGCCCCGCCCGAAGTCCGGGCCGCCACCCATCGCCCCGCCCCTGGCCCTGCACCTGAG
>CAYNRD010000106.1:0-6617 GCA_964399515.1 uncultured Mycobacteriaceae bacterium
ATGCAGGTGCTGGAATGGGCGGTGCGCTACCCCGACCGGGTGTTCTCCGTCGCCCCAATCGCCACCGCCGCCCGCCACACCGCCCAGAACATCGCCTTCCACGAATGCGGCCGGCAGGCGATCATGGCCGACCCGGATTGGTGCCGGGGTGCTTACCAGACCGAGGGCAAGCAGCCGACCCGGGGCCTTGCGGTAGCCCGGATGGTGGCCCACGTCACCTACCTGTCCGAGGCCGCCCTGCACCGGAAGTTCGGGCGCAGCCTGCAGGATCGGCATGAGGTCACCTACGGCTTCGACGCGGATTTCCAGGTGGAAAGCTATCTGCGCCACCAGGGCATCACCTTCGTCGCGCGGTCCCACGCCATTCCCTACCTCTCCATCCCCCGGGCTATGGATTACTCCGATCTGGCGGCCCCCCCTGACGGCGCGCGGGTCCAGGTGTTCCGGGACACGCCGGTGCGCTACTGCCTGATCAGCTTTACGTCGGACTGGTGTTTTCCCACCTCGGAAAGCCGGGCGATCGTCCATGCCCTGAACGCGGTCGGCGCCAATGTCTCCCATGTGGAGATCACGTCCGACCGTGGTCATGACGCCTTCCTGCTGGACGAGCCGGAATTCCACGCCGTGCTGAAGGGGTTCGTCGCCGGCTCCTGGGCCCATCTGCAGCGTGCCGCGCGGGCCGTGCGATGACCGCGCGGCTCCGCCCCGTCACCGCGGTCAAGCCACGGGTGCCGCTGCGCAAGGATTTGGCCCTGATCGCCGAAATGATCGATCCCGGCACCAAGGTCTTGGATGTCGGCTGTGATGATGGCGCGCTCTTGGACCATCTGTGGCGGACCAAGGACGTCGACGGCCGCGGCATCGAGATCAAGCCGGAAAAGGTCTCGGCCGCCGTCAGCCGGGGGTTGTCGGTGATCCAGGGGGACGCCAACACCGATTTGGGGGAATACCCCGCCGGCATCTTCGATTACGCGATCCTGTCCCAATCCCTGCAGGTGATGGACCAGCCGCGCGCGGTGCTGGCCGATCTGGTGCGGATCGGCGGGCGGGTGATCGTCAGCTTCCCCAATTTCGGCTATTGGCGGGTGCGGCTGTCGCTGTTGTCCACGGGCCGCATGCCGATGACTCCAAGCCTGACGCAAAGCTGGTATGAAACCGCCAACATCCATTTCTGCACCATTCTGGATTTTCTGGATTTGGTGCGGGACATGACGCTGGAGATCCGCAAAAGTGCCATGCTGGTGCCGGGCAGCCCAACCGTGATCAAGAACCGGCGCACGCCGGGTGGCTGGCGGCATGCCAACTGGGCAGCCGAACAGGCGGTCTTTCTGCTCAGCGCCCGGTAGCGTATGACTGGCCCGGCCGCCGGCCGGCGGCGCGCCTTCCCGTCCCTCTCCCCAAGGATCGTCCGATGAAGCCCGAGGAAATCATCCGCCTGCAGACCTATCTGCGCAAAAAACTGGGCAACCAAAAACTGACCGTGGTGCGCCGCGCCACCAAGGACGATTCGGCCGAGGTGAAGCTGGGTGACGAGTTCATCGGCGTTCTGTTCCGGGACGACGAGGACGGCGAGGTCACCTACAACTTCGATATGGCGATCCTGGAGATCGACCTGGAAGAGGTCTGACCGCCGGGCACGGCCAGCCGCCCTGCCACCGGGGCCTGGATGGGGCTGGGCAGCAGCACCGGGCGCATGCGCCGCTGGCGCTGGGCCGCAGGCTGAATGCGATAGACCTGTTTGGTCGCTTCGACCATCACCACGCCGGACAACCCCTCGAACCAGCGCGCGCCCAGCTTTTCCCACGCCTCGGCGCTGCGCAGCATCATCCGGCTTTTCCACGGCGGCAGGTACAGCGCCCGCGCGGTCAGCTCCGGCGCGAAATGGTTGGTGCGCAGCAGCCGGCTCAACTGGCCGGCCGTGAACGGGTGGCCATGGCCGAAGGGCGTGGTCTCGAAGCGGGCCCACAGGCCGGTCCGGTTCGGCACCACGCACAGGACCCGGCCCTGGCCGGCCAGCACGCGCCAGACCTCCTGCAGCAGGCCCTGCAGGTGATCGGACGCTTCCAGGCCGTGAACGACCAGCACCCGGTCGATCGACAGGTCCGGGAACGGCAGGTCGGTATCCTCGGACAAAAAGGTGCGGTTCGGCCCTTCGGACGGCCAGGCGACCACGCCCTGGCGGGCGGGCATGCCGGCCATCACCCGGTCCGCCTCGCCCAGGAACGGGCGCAGCAGCGGCGTGGCATAGCCCAAGCCCAGCACCGACTGTCCGCGCACGTCGGGCCAGATCTCCCGCACCTGGCGGCGCAAGGCCCGCCGGGCCACCTGGCCCAGCCGGCTGGCGTAAAACCCCCTGAGGTCGACAACGTCCGAATACATGCCCCTCGCCGTGGTTCACCGATTCCCAGGTTGCGGGCCGCGGGACCCCTTGCCATGGTGCCGGCCCCGCCCCCTTTGAACGGAGCCAGGACCGCCATGCCGCCCCTGCAGGTCACCCTGATCCCCGCCCTTTCGGACAACTATATCTACCTGGTGCGCGATGACCAAACCGGCACCACCGCGGTGGTCGATCCCGCCGATGCCGCACCGGTCACCGCGGCCTTGGAGGCCCGGGGATGGACGCTGGATCTGATCCTGAACACACATCACCACGGCGATCACACCGCCGGCAACGCCGCCCTCAAGCAGCGCTATGGCGCCATGGTCTGGGGGCCGGCGGCGGAGCGGGCGCGGATCGGTGAGCTGGACCGACCGCTCGCGGCCGGGGACCGGGTCACCGTCGGCGGCGATACGGCCCTGGTGTTCGAAACCCCGGGCCACACCGCGGGGCATATCAGCCTGTTCTTCGAACAGAGCCATCTGCTGTTTTCCGGTGACACCCTGTTCGCGCTGGGCTGCGGCCGCATGTTCGAGGGCGATGCCGAGCAGTTCTGGGCCAGCCTGTCCCGGCTGCGCGACCTGCCGGACGACACCCTGGTCTATTGCGGCCATGAATACACCCAGTCCAATGCCCGGTTCGCCCGGTCGCTTGACCCGGCCAACGCCGATCTGGCCGCCCGGGCCGAGCGGATCGACACCCAGAGGGCGGCGGGGGAGCCGACCATCCCGTTCGAGCTGGGCCTGGACAAGCGCACCAACCCGTTCCTGCGCGCCGACGACCCGGGCCTCCAAGCCAAGTTGGGCCTGGGCGGCGCCGACCCGGCCCAGGTGTTCGCCGAAATCCGCCGCCGCAAGGATGCCGCGTAACCCCACGCCCGGAGACCCCGCCAATGACCCTGACCCTGCACAGCTCCCCCACCTCCCCCTACGCGCGCAAGGCCCATGTGGCGGTGATCGAGGCCGGCTTGGCCGACCGGGTGGCGCTGTCCCAGACCGATCCCTGGGCAAGTGACTCCAGCTTCGTCGCCCTCTCGCCCCTGTCCAAGATCCCGTGCCTGATCACGCCGGATCTGGGGGCTTTGTACGACAGCCCGGTGATCGTCGATTACCTGGACGCCCTGGCGCCCGATGCGGGCCTGATCCCCAAGGATTTGACCCCGCGCGTCATCGCCCTGCGCCTGCAGGCCTTGGCCGATGGCATCTGTGATGCCGCCATCCTGCGCCGGATGGAAAGCCAGCGGCCCGATGGGGAGAAGAGCCCCTCCTGGCTCGACCGCCAGCGGGCCGCCATGCACCGGGGCTGGGACGCGCTGGAGGCGGAGGCCCGCGCCGGGCGCCTGGGCGCCGATGCCGATGTCGGCACCCTCTCGGTCGCGGTCACCTTGGGCTACATGGACCTGCGCTGGGCGGATGAGGCGTGGCGGGACGGCCACCCGGCCCTGGCCGGCTGGTACGCGGCCTTCGCCGACCGCCCCTCCCTGAAGCAAACCGACCCCAACGCCGGTTAAGCCGCTCGCTTTGCGGCCAGGGCGGCGGCGCCGGCGCCGATCAGGGCGGTGCCGCCGATGCGCTGGATCCAGCGCAGGGTCCGGGGCGTACGGATGCGCTGGGCCAGGGCGGCGCCCAGGCTGGCGTACAGGACCGCGTTCAGGGTGCCGACCACCAGGAACCCGGCCGCCAGCAATGCCAGTTGCGGGCCCGCGGCGCTGCCGGGCACGACGAATTGCGGCAGGAAGGCCACGAAGAACACGATGCTTTTCGGGTTCAGCGCCGTGACCACGAAGGCGTGCCCAAAGGCCGGCCAGGCGCCGGTGCCGGCGGACCCCGCCGCCGGCGCCGGCGCGGAGGGCAGGCCGGGTGGGGGCCAACACCGCGCGCTGCCCAGGTAAATCAGATACAGCGCCCCCAGCACCCGCAGCACCGTGAACGCCTCGGCACTGGCCGCCAGAAGCGCGCCGACCCCCAGGACCGAGGCGGTGACTGCCACCAGATCCCCCAACGCCACGCCGGCCACGATGCCGGCGGTCGTGCCCCGGCCCCGGGCCAGGGCGTAGGACAGGATCAGCATCACCGTTGGCCCCGGGATCAGCACCACGATCTGGGCCGCCAGCAGGAACGCCAGATAACTTTCCAAAGTCACGGTCGAACCTCCAGCAGCCGGACCAGGCTGTGACCATAGACCCGCTCGGTGACCGGGCGGAAGCCGTCCGGCGGGGTGGCGTCCGCCGTTGCCGCGTCTTCGGTCACACAGATCGCCCCCGGTGCCAGCATCCCGCCCGCCAGCAGGCCGCCCAGAACCGGCGCCGCCAGGCCGGTGCCATAGGGCGGATCCAGGAACACCAGCCCGAAGGGCCCCCCCTTGGGCCGCAGCCGGGGCCACGCCCCGCGCTGGAAGCCGCAGCGCGCCAAGACCCCCAAGGCCTCGGCATTGCGGCGCGCAAGCGCCAGGGAGGCCGGATCGGCGTCCACGAACCAGGCGTGGTCCGCGCCCCGGGACAGCGCCTCCAACCCCAGCCCGCCCGTGCCGCAGAACCCGTCCAGCACCACCGTGCCCGTCAGCCCGCCCGGCGGTGCGAACGGGCCGTGCATCAGCAGGTTGAACAGCGCCTCCCGCACCCGGTCGGTGGTCGGGCGGACGGATATGTCCCTGGGCGGCACCAGCCGCCGGCCGCGCAGGTCGCCGCCGACGATGCGCATCAGGGCGGGGTCAGGGCGGCACCCAGGCTCTGGCGCAGCACCCGCCCCTTGATTTCGGTCACTTGGCCGCGGGCCAGGCTGCCCAGGTGGAACGGCCCGTAGGAGGTGCGGATCAGCCGGGTGACCGGCAGGTCCAGGGCTGCCAGCAGCGTGCGGATCTCCCGGTTCTTGCCCTCCCGCAGGGCCATGGACACCCACATGTTCGCCCCCTGCTGGCGTTCGGCGACCGCCTCCACGGGCCCGTATTTGATCCCGTCCACGGTCATGCCGCGGCCCAGTTCTTGGATATGGATGTCGGTCAGGCTGCCATGGACCCGGACCCGGTAGCGGCGGATCCACCCCGTGGACGGCAGTTCCAGATGGCGTTCCACCGCGCCGTCATTGGTCAACAGCAACAGCCCTTCGGAATTCAGGTCCAGCCGGCCGACACTCAACACCCGGGGCAGGTCCGGCGGCAGCCGTTCGAAGATGGTCGGCCGGCCTTGGGGGTCAGTGCGGGTGACCAGCAGGCCCTTGGGCTTGTGGTAGCGCCACAGCCGCGTCGGCTCCGGCGTGGCCAAGGGTTTGCCGTCGATGGTGATGCGGTCGGCGCCGGTCACGGTCACGGCCGGGCTCGCCAGACGGTGGCCGTTGACCGACACCCGCCCGTCGGCGATCCACCGCTCCGCCTCCCGGCGGGAGCAGACCCCCGCCCGGGCCATCACCTTGGCGATCCGGTCACCCCCATCGGGCATTTCGCGCTTTTGGTCGGACATGGGCCATGGTCTACCAGCGGCGGGCTTGGACGGCGAGAGGGCCATGGACGAGACGGATCGGGCAATGATGGCGCTGGCGTTCGGGGAGGCGGAGGCGGCCGCCGCCCGCGGCGAGGTGCCGGTGGGGGCGGTGCTGGTTGCCGCCGACGGTACGGTGCTGGCCCGGGCCGGCAACCGGACCGAAGCCGACCGGGACCCGACCGCGCATGCGGAACTGCTGGTGATCCGCCAGGCCTGCCGGGACGCCGCCAGCCCCCGCCTGCCGGGCACCGTCTTGTATGTCACGCTGGAGCCGTGCGCCATGTGTGCTGGCGCCATATCCTTCGCCCGGGTGGCCAGGCTGGTCTATGGCGCGCCGGACGCCAAGATGGGCGGGGTCGATCACGGCCCGCGCCTGTTCGGCCAGCCGACCTGCCACCACCGCCCGGTGATCGACGGCGGGTTGGGGGCCGAGCGGTCCGCTGCCCTGCTGCGCGGGTTCTTCCGCGCCCGGCGATAGGCCGGACGGTTGCCAAGCGTCAGACACTTTGCGAACGGTCCAGAAAGCGCCCAGTATCCATCCCAACGGCGCCACGGCCGCCGCGTCGTCCCCTCCAACCTGGGAATTCAAACCATGGCCTCCGCCCCAGCCCGTGACCACGACCACGCCGACCGGGCCGCGTTGTTCCAACGCTTGTTTCGCCTCGATCACCCCGACATGGCCAGTAGCGAAAGCCTGTTGTCTTGGCTGGACCGGGAAATGCCGCGGGCCATGGCCCGCTTGTAGGCCTGCAACCCCCGCCAACC
>CAYNRD010000106.1:6627-7235 GCA_964399515.1 uncultured Mycobacteriaceae bacterium
GGCAGGCGTGTGGCCTGGCGGGCCCGGGCAATGCCGCCGGCCCTGGACCGGTTTTATGAGGTCATACCCCGGCATCCGGAAGCCCAGGCCATCTTCGGCGACATATCCCTGGACGGGTTGAAACAGGCCCAGGCGCGGCACATGCGGGCCATCCTGGCCAACGGGTATGACCAGGCGGCGTTCGGCGAATCGGCCCGGGTCGGCACCCTGCATGACCAGCATCAGGTGGCGCCGCACCTGTACATCGCCGGGTACTGCCTACTGTTGGAGGAGTTTGGCTGTTCCTTGCTGGGGCCGTCCCGGGCCTCGGCCGTCGGGGTGTTCAAGGCGTTCGCGCGCAGCTTGATGGCCGATTTGGCGGCCAGCCTGGAATCCTACGGCCACAGCCATGAGCGATCCTCCCTGGCGGTCCTGGCCGACTCGCTTGACCGGGACATGCGCAGCACCACCGCCGAATTGGGCACCCAGATCGCCGCGCTGGGCAGCCTGGCATCGGAAATGACCCGCTCGGCCACCGATTTGGAGGCGGTGGTCATGGCGGTGGATGAGGCGACCCGGTCCACCGGCGACAGTGTGGAGGCGGTCGCCGCGGCGACCCAACAATTGGA
>CAYNRD010000107.1:0-7226 GCA_964399515.1 uncultured Mycobacteriaceae bacterium
ACTGGACCAACAATGTTAAACCTTCATGGCAGCGGCGGGCCGGGGACGGGTGCTATGCGCCCGAGCGGATCTTCTGATCGCCATGGACATGGGGCGGCAGCGGCGCGTCCGGCCCGCCCGGCCGCACCGGCCGGGGCGCGAACCGGCCCAAGACGCGCAGCCGGTCATACATGACCAAGGCCCCGGCCAGGGACAGGTTGATGGAAAACCGGGTCGGAATCTTCACCACATGGTCGCATCGGGCAATCAGCGCGTCCGACAGCCCGCCGCGTTCCGGCCCCAGGACATAGGCGGCGGCGTGGGGATGGGTGAAACTGGGCAAATCCACGGACCGGTCGAGCAATTCGATGCCGACCAGTTGACACCCCCGGGGCAGGCGCAGGGCATCGGCGTCCGCGTAGTCATAGAACGGCAGGGCATGGGCGGCGTCCGAGGTGTCGGCCTCTCGATAGCCTTTCACATCCACCTTGGCGCCGACGGCGAACAGGAAGCTGGCCCCGAAGGCATGGGCGGTGCGAAACACGGCCCCCACATTGCCGGGCTTGGAAATCCCTTCGACACCGATGCCGAAATAGCCTCTCATCCGCTGCTCCATCCTTGAGGGTCCCCGAGCCACCATGACACAGGACGCCGCCATTTTGGTCGAGGTGACCCGGGGCCGAGGGGTGGAGAGCGTGCATCGCGGCCGGATCGCGGTCACGGACGCCAGCGGGGCCGTGGTGCTGGCGGTGGGGGCCATCGACACACCCGTGTTTCCCCGGTCATCGATCAAGGCCTTGCAGGCCCTGCCCTTCGTCGAAAGCGGCGCCCGGGATCGGTTCGGCTTCGGCGCGCGCGAAGTGGCGTTGGCCTGCGCGTCCCATTCCGGGGAGGCCAAGCACAGCCGCCTGGCCCTGGCCATGCTGTCGGCATGCGGGCTTGGGGCCGGGGATCTGGGTTGTGGCGCCCACGCGCCGCTCAACACGGAGGCGGCGGCCGGGTTGATCCGGGCCGGCGGGGACCCGGGCGCCGAACACAACAATTGCTCGGGCAAGCACGCCGCCATGCTGGCCACCTGCCGGCATCTGGGCGAGCCGACCCACGGCTATACCACCGTCGAACACCCGTGTCAGATGCGCGTGCGGGACGCGATCGCCGAGATGACCGGCGCCGATCTGGCGGCGACCGACCCCGGTCTCGACGGCTGCTCGCTGCCCACCTACCCGCTGCCGCTTGTGGCGCTGGCCAGGGCCATGGCGCGCATTGCCGACCCGGCCGGCCTGGGCACAGCACGGGCCCGGGCGGTCGGGCAGATCCGCGCCGCCTGGACGGGGCATCCGGATCTGGTCGCCGGCACCGGCCGGTTCGACACCCGGCTGATGACCGCGCTGTGCGGCGCTGTGGCGACCAAGGTCGGCGCCGAGGCCTGTTACTGCGCGGCATGGCCCGACCGCGGGCTGGGCATCGCTGTCAAGATCGATGACGGGGCCGACCGGGCGGCCGAGGTCGCCCTGGCCGCGACGCTGCGCCGCCTGGGGGCCATGGCCGATCTTGACAGGGCTCTGTTCGAAACCCCGGCCCTGACCAACCGTGCCGGGGCCACAATCGGTCACCTACGCCCCACCGGCCCAGTGGGAGAGGGTCTCTTTTAGATGCGACGATCGCCACAGATATCGCCGATCGCCGCATGTATCTGGGCAAGAAGGCCCGCAAGCAAGCGCGCGGGGGCCGATAACGGGCACTCGGGCCGCCGCCCCGGTCCAGCCGGACGGTCAGGCCGCGGTGTCCGTGGTGCTTTCGGCCAGGATCGCGCGCATGGCGTCGCCGCTTTCACAGCCGCGGATCTTGCGACAGAAGCTTTCATCCCGCAGCATCCGGGACACCCGGGCCAGCGCCTTCAGGTGATCGGCGCCGGCCTGTTCGGGCGCCAGCAGCAGAAACACCAGATCCACCGGCTCGTCATCAATGGCGTCGAAATCGATCGGCCGGTCCAGTTTCGCCAACAGCCCATGGACCCGGGCCAGGCCGGCCAGCTTGCCATGGGGGATGGCGATGCCCCGGCCAACCCCGGTGCTGCCCAGCCGCTCCCGCTCCAAGAGCACGTTGAAGATCGTCCGCTCATCCTCGCCGATAAGGGATGCCGCCCGTTTGGCGAGTTCCTGAAGCGCCTGCTTCTTGGACGTGGCCTTCAGATTGGCGACCACGGCTCCTTCGGTCAGATAGTCGGTCATCACGGACTCTGGCAGGTGCGCGGGGGTGGGGCGCGGAGATCCGGCCAAGGCGAAGCGATCGATGGACATGACCAAGAGGGCTAACCGCCCGCCCCCGGATTGTCCATGGGATTCACCCAGCCGATGTTGCCGTCCGGCCGGCGGTAGATCATGTTCAAACCGCCGTGAGCGCGATTGCGGAACATAAGCGCCGGCAATTCCCCGAAGTCCAAGCGCATCACCGCCTCGGACGGGGTCAGCGATTCGATCACCGTCTCCATCTCGGCAACCACCATCGGCTCATGCGGCTCCTCGTGGTGGTCGCCGATCTCCTCGGGCTCGGCCTCCAGCACGAAGGACTGGGCCGCGATCCGCGACGCTTCGTCGTAATTCTTGTGATGGTCCTTGAGGCGCCGCTTGTAGCGGCGCAGGCGCTTGGTGATCCGGTCGGCCGCACGCTCGAACGCGGCATGGGCGTCGTCGGCCTCGGCGAAGGCGTTCATGCGGATGTTCCGGCCCACATGGACATCGACATCGCACCGGAACAGATGATTCGACTTCGACAGCACCACCTCCGCCTCGATGGCGTGGGCGAAGTACTTTTCGATCAGGACGGGCAGGTGCTCCTCGATGCGGCCCCGCAAGGCCTCTCCAACGTCGAGCTGCTTTCCCTTGACGGTGATATCCATTTGATTTTCCAGAAGAAAAGACTGATGCACAGACCCCGGCCGGTCATGCGCCGGCGATCATTGCCTTCTCCCGCCGCCGCTGTACGGACGATGGGATCCCCATGGCTTCACGATACTTGGCGACCGTACGGCGCGCAATGTCGATCCCGTCCGCCTTCAGGATCTCGACGATCTTGTCGTCCGACAGTACCGATTTGGGCGCCTCCCGGTCGATCAGGGCCCGGATCCGGTGCCGTACCGCCTCCGACGAATGGGCATCGCCGCCATCGGCGCCCTGGATGGCGGCGGTGAAGAAATATTTCAGCTCGAACACGCCCCGGGGCGTGGCGATGAACTTGTTGGAGGTGACCCGGCTGACCGTGCTTTCGTGCATGTCGATGGCTTCGGCGATGTTGCGCAGGATCAACGGCTTCAGATGGGCGACACCCTTGACGAAGAACGCGTCTTGCTGGCGGACGATCTCCCCCGCCACCTTCAGGATCGTGGTCGCCCGCTGGTGCAGGCTTTTGACCAACCAACTGGCGTTGGCATAGGCCTCGGCGATGAACTCCTTGTCGGCCTTGGTCTTGGCGGTGCGGCTGACCTGGGCGTGGTAGGACCGGTTGACCAGCACCCGCGGCAGGGTCTCCGGGTTCAGCTCGATCTGCCAGCCGCCCCCGGCGGGATCGGCCCGCATCAGGATGTCGGGCACCAGGGTCTGGGCCACCTCATGCTCGAACCCGGCGGCCGGCTTCGGGTTCAGGGATCGGATTTCCGCGACCATGTCGGCGATGTCTTCCATATCGACGCCGCACAGTCGGCCCAGCTTGGCGAAGTCGCGCTTGGCCAACAGTTCCAGATTGTCCAACA
Organism: uncultured Mycobacteriaceae bacterium; assembly: GCA_964399515.1. Lineage (GTDB taxonomy): Bacteria > Pseudomonadota > Alphaproteobacteria > DSM-16000 > Inquilinaceae > CAYNRD01. Next base: position 3,728 of record CAYNRD010000107.1, read on the forward strand.
GCGTGGCCATGGCCGGGTCCAGCCGGTCCCGCTCGGCCAGTTGCAGGGCCAGGCACTCACTCAGGGAGCGGGCGAACAGCCCGGTCGGCTCCAGCCGCTGCAGCCGGGCCAAGACACCCTCGACCGGCCCGCGCCCGACACCCAGGCGCCCGGCCACCGCGTCCAGATCGGCGTCCAGATAGCCGGCCGCGTCCAACCCCTCGGCCAGGGTCGCGGCGATCAGGCGATCGCCCGCGTCGGCGAAGCTCATCTGCACCTGGCCCAACACATGGTCGCGCAGACTGGGGGTTTCGGACACGCGCTGTTCCAGGCCGAAGTCATCATCCTCGAAGCCCCGGCCGCCGCCGCCGGCCCCCCAACCGGCCAGGGACGACCCCGCATAGTCCTCACCGGTCATCGCCTCGCTGGCGTCGCTGGCGCTTTGCCCGGTGTAGACGTTATCGAAATCCGCGTCCAAGGGCGCGTCCCGGTCCGGCGCCAAACTGTCCTGGCTGGTCAGGCGGTCGACGCCGATGCTGTCGCCGGGGCCGGCGGCCGCGACGGCGCCGGTGTCCACAAGCGGCGCCGGCTCGCCCGCACCCGCGTCGTCCAGCCGGCCCGTGTCCGGATCGCCCCGGTCCAACAGCGGGTTGCGCTCCATCTCCTGCTCGACGAATTCGGCCAGTTCCATGTGGGAGTACTGCAAAAGCTTGATCGCCTGCTGCAGTTGCGGCGTCATCACAAGCGATTGCGATTGCCGTAAGTCCAGCCGTTGCGAAAGCGTCATTCCCCGGTCCGCCGATGTCTTGACCGCGCGACGGACCCCAAGGGCAAGGGGCGGGCCGACGCCGGTTACAAGCTGAACCGGTCGCCCAGATATACCCGGCGGACATCGTGGTGGTTGACGATCTCCGCAGGGGCCCCCTCCATGAGCACCCGTCCATCATGCAAGATATATGCCCGATCCACGATGTCCAGCGTTTCCCGCACATTGTGATCGGTGATCAAAACCCCGATGCCCCGGTCGCGCAGATGGGCGACCAGGTCCCGGATGTCCGAGACCGCGATCGGGTCGATGCCGGCCAGCGGTTCGTCCAGCAGCATGAAATGGGGACGCATGGCCAGGGCGCGGGCGATTTCCACCCGCCGCCGCTCCCCACCCGACAGCGCCAGGGCGCTGGCCCGGCGCAAATGGGTGATGGAGAACTCCGCCAGCAGGTCGTCCAGCACCGCCTCGCGCGCGTCGCGGTTCTTCTCCGCCACCTCCAGCACGGCGCGGATGTTCTGCTCCACGGTCATGCCGCGGAAGATCGACGCCTCCTGCGGCAGGTAGCCGATGCCCAACCGCGCCCGCCGGTACATGGGCAGATCGGTCAGGTCATGGGAATCGAGCGTGATCCGGCCCACATCGCACTGCACCAGCCCCATGATGATATAGAAGGTGGTGGTCTTGCCGGCGCCGTTTGGACCCAACAGGCCAACCGCCTCCCCCCGGTCCAGCCGGATCGAGACATCCCGCAGCACCGGCCGGCGCTTGTAGCTCTTGCCTAGGTTTTCCGCGACCAGGCCAGCGCGACTGGCCACCAGACGCGGGCCGGCGGAGGGGTGTCCAGGGGTGGATGGGGTATCGGGCATGGCGGTTCCTGCCGGCGATGGCCGGGGACAGACCGCCAATATAAGCACACGAAGGGTTAACGGGTCATCACCGTTCAGTTGCCCGGCACCAACAGCCCGCGCACCCGGCTCTGGCCGGTGGTCAACAGCCGGCTGACGCCCGCGGCCAGGTCCACCTCCGCCCGGTCGCCGGTCAGCACGTTTTGGCCCCGCACCAGGGTGACGGCCCCTTCGATCACCGCCCGTTCGGCGGCCAGGTCATAAACGGCGCGCTGCCCGGTCGCCCGGTCGGTTTCGGTGGTCAGGGTGACCGCGCCGGTCGCTTCCAGTTGGCGGACATCCAGTCCCCCGCCCGGCCCGGTCGCGAAGCGCGCCACCAGGCGGTCCGCCTCCACCCGGGCGCCGTCGCGCACGGCCACCGCCTGCCCCTCGGCAAGCGCGAAGGCGTCGCGCTGATGATAGGAAATCCGGGTGCGGGCGGTCACCGTTTCGGTCGCGGTTTGAAAGCGCAGATCGCCGCCGGTCATCACGAACAGGTCGGCATCCCGGTCATAGAGGCCCTCCTCCCCGGTGATTCGGCGATCGCCGGACGTGATCACCACCGCCCCCGTCGCCTCGATCAGGAAAATCTCATCGGCGCCGTCGGCGCCGACGCGGTAGCGGGCGACCAGGCGCTGGGCGGTCAGCCGGGTCGCGTCCTGTTCCACCACCACATCGCCTGAGGCGACATAGATGCGCTCTTCCCGGAGCCAGCGCAGGGACTGGCTGGCGGAAATCTCGATCGGCCGGTCCTGGGACAGCTCGAACACCGGGCCGGCATCCTGGGCCCGCGCCCCGCCGGGCCCGCCCAGGGACCCAGCGGCCAGCACCAGCCCGGCCAATAGGGCGAACACGGGCGCCCCGCGCGCGCTCACCGCCCCGGCTCCGGCAGGGTTGGGCGATTGTGGATCACCAGGGTGGCGGGGCCGCCGAAGGCGATCACCGCCCCGCCCTGCTCCAGGCGGAAATTGGCCGCCTCGATCGACACCTCCGGGCTTTGCACCCGCACCGCCTCCTCCGCCCAGGCCGTTTGGCTCGCCAGATCGACCCGGGCGCTTTCCGCCTGCACCTCCAGCCCGTCATCCCGGAACAGGCTGACCGCCCCCGCCACGTCGATCCGATGCTCGGCCCGGTCATAGACGCCCTGATGGGCCAGCATGGCCAGCCAACTGCCGTCGGCCAGGGTCATTTCCGCCTCGGGGCTCTCGATGGCGATCACGGCGCCGGCGTCGGCCGATTGCAGGGCGCTGCGCCCGATGATCGAATAGGGTTGGGCGGCATCGTCGGTGGCGAAAAAGCGCGGATTGGCCATGCGCAGGGTGCCGGTCTCCGCCTCGGTCGGGATCGGCAGCGCCACGGGTTCGGGGTCGGGCTGGAACTCCTCCCACAAGGCGACCGTGGCCAGCATGGCGAAGGCAACCACCGGCAAGGTCCATTTCGCAAGCCCAACGAACACGCTGTAGGACCGGCTGACCCGCCGCGCCCGGCCGGGCGCGAACTGATCCAGCCGGCTGCGGGGCGGCTCATCGGCGGGGGGCTGTCGCGCGTCGGGTCCGGGGTCGGTCATGGCATGGCCCTAACCGGGGAGCATGGTCGGATCATGGCGACGGCCGGTCAGGAATGGGCGAAGATGTCGATGGCGTCGAACCCGCCGATGTCCATCACCGCCCGGGTGGGCAGGAACGTGAAGCAGGCCTGGGCGATCTGGCTGCGCTCCTCCCGCGCCAGCATGACGTCCAAGGCCGCCTTCAACGCGTGCAGGTGCAACACGTCGCTGGCGGCATAGGCCTGCTGTTCGGGGGTCAGGGTCTGCGCCCCCCAATCAGAGCTTTGCTGCTGCTTGGAAATCTCGACCGACAGAAGGTCC
>CAYNRD010000108.1:0-7146 GCA_964399515.1 uncultured Mycobacteriaceae bacterium
GCCGCTGTCCACCGAGGCGATCGGGTCCGTCGCCCCCTCACCCGAGGCGCCGCCCGGGCGCTACGGCGTGTCCGGGGTGGTCCGCGCCCACAACCTGCCGATCCCCGAGGACGGCTTGCAGCCGATCGACAACCAGCCGTCGGGCGTGACCGCCCGGGCCTACGGCGGTGCCGACACCGACCTGGTCCTGGCCCCCTGGCTGTTGGCGCTGGCCTGTCTGGTGCTGATCGCCGACACCATCGCCAGCCTGGCGATCCGCGGCCTGTTGTCGGCCCGTCCGGCCATCCTGGGCCGGCTGGGCGCCCGGGCGGCCGCCGTGCTGGTGGCCGTCGGCCTGGCCGGTGCGGCCACCCTGGCGCCATCCCCGTCCCAGGCCCAAGCCGACGGCCTCAGCGCCGAGGACGCCTTCGCCCTGCGCGCCACCCTGGATACCTATCTGGCCTATGTGATCACCGGCCAGGAGGAGATCGACCGCATCTCCGAGCGCGGGCTGGAAGGCCTGGCGCGGGAGGTGCGGCGGCGCACCTCGGTCGAGCCCAAGGGGGCGATCGGCGTCGATATCGAACGGGATGAGCTGTCTCTGTTCCCGCTGTTGTACTGGCCGATCACCGCCGAGCATCCGGACCTGTCAACCCTGGCGGCGGACCGGTTGAACACCTTTATGCGCAATGGCGGCACGATCCTGATCGATACCCTGGACAGCCGCCTGGGCGCCGCCAGCCCGACCGGCGCCGGCCCCGGCACCCAGCGGCTGCGCACCCTGGCCCAGGCCCTGGAGATCCCGCCTTTGACCCCGCTGCCCCAGGACCATGTGATGACCAAGTCCTTCTACCTGCTGTCGGAATTCCCGGGCCGGTATGACGGCGGCGAGGTGTGGCTGCAAAGCCTGGATGGCTCGATCAATGACGGGGTGTCGCCGGTGATCATCGGCGGCAATGACTGGGCGGCGGCCTGGGCGATCAGCGACCGGGGCCGGGCCTTGCACGCGGTGGTGCCGGGGGGCGAACGCCAGCGGGAAATGGCGTTTCGCTTCGGCATCAACCTGGTCATGTACACGCTGACCGGCAACTACAAGGCCGACCAGGTGCACGTCCCGGCGATCCTGGAACGGCTGGGGCAATAGGGAGGTCCGTGTAATGGACGCCGTGTCGATCAGCTTCGATCCCCTGGTGCCGATGCCGCTGTTCTGGGCGCTGGCCGTGGCCCTGGCGCTGGTGGGCGGCTTGGGCCTGGTGCTTTGGGCGCGGGGTGCGGTGCTGCGCCTGGCGATCATGGCGGTGGCGGTGCTGCTGCTGGCACGCCCCACCGTGATCGAGGAGCAGCGCCAGCCGGTGCCCGACACCGCCCTGGTGGTGATCGACCGGTCGCCCAGCCAGGACATGCTGGACCGGGCCGACCGCACGGACCTGGCCCTGGATGCGCTGATGGCCCGGCTGGACCGGTTCGACGATCTGGCTGTGCGGGTGATCGAAACCGACCCCGCGGCGGCCGGCGGGCTGGAGCGGACCGACCTGTTCGACCGGCTGCGCCGGGCCACCGCCGACCTGCCCCGGGACCGGCTGGCGGGCACGATCATCCTGACCGACGGCCAAATCCATGACGCGCCGGAGGATCCGGCCGATCTGGCCGAATTCGGGCCCGTGCACGGGCTGATCACCGGCAGCCGGCGGGAGGCGGACCGGCGGCTGACCATCGCCGACGCCCCCGCCTTCGGGGTGGTGGGCGAGCCGCTGGAAGTGACCTTGCGCGTCGATGACCTGGGCTTCGACGGGGCGTCCGGCGGCCTGGCCCTGATCACGGCCGAGGTCGATGGCGGCGAGGACATCCGCTTTCAGGTGCCGATCGGCCAGGAAACCACCATCGACATCCTGATGGAGCATGGTGGCGACAACGTCATCGAGTTCGAGGTTGAAACCCGCCCGGGCGAGCTGTCGGAGGCGAACAACCGGGCCGTGGTGGTGGCGACCGGCGTTCGCGACCGGCTGCGGGTGCTGCTGGTGTCGGGCGAGCCCCACGCGGGCGAGCGCACCTGGCGCAACATCCTGAAATCCGACCCCAGCGTGGAGTTGGTCCATTTCACCATCCTGCGGCCACCGGAAAAGCAGGACGGCACGCCGGTGTCGGAGCTATCGCTGATCGCTTTCCCGATTCGGGAGCTGTTTGAACGGCGCCTGCATGAGTTCGACCTGGTCATCTTCGACCGGTACCGGCGCCGGGGGGTGCTGCCAAACATCTATCTGAACAACATCGTCGATTATATCGACCAGGGCGGTGCCCTGCTGGAGGCGTCGGGTGAGACCTTCGCGGATCTGGCCAGCCTGTACCGCACCCCCTTGGGCCGGATCCTGCCCGCCGAGCCGACCGGGCTGGTGCTGGAGCAGCCGTTCAAACCCCGGGTCACCGATTTGGGGGAACGCCACCCGGTGACGTCCGCCCTGTCCGGGGCCGCCAGCGGCACCGCGGCACCCGGCGCGGCCCGCACCGGCACCGCCGACGCGGCGGAGCCGCCCTGGGGGCGCTGGTTCCGCCACATCGACGTGCGGCAAAAGACCGGCCACGTGGTGATGTCCGGTGCGGACGACAGGCCGCTTTTGATCCTGGACCGGATTGGCGAGGGCCGGGTCGCCCAGCTGGCCAGCGATCACATCTGGCTGTGGAGCCGCGGCTATGAGGGCGGCGGCCCGCAAGCCGAATTGCTGCGCCGGCTGGCGCACTGGCTGATGCAGGAGCCGGAGCTGGAGGAAGAGGATCTGACCGTGGCCGTCACCGGCACCCAGATCCGGGTCGAGCGCAAGACCCTGGACGAAGGGCCCGCGGCGATCACCGCCACCAGCCCGGCGGGTGAGCAGCTGGTGGTCGAAACCCGGGAGACCGCACCCGGACGCCATGTCGGCCGCCTGGACGTGGATCAACCCGGCATCTTCCGGCTGACCGACGGCACCCACACCGCCCTGGCCGTGGTCGGCGATGTCAACCCGCCGGAACTGGCCGATCTGCGCGCCACCGAAGCGGTCCTGGGCCCGATCGCCGAGGCGACCGGCGGCCAGATGTTGTGGCTGGAGGATTTCGGCCGCACCGATCCGGGGCCGGCCGTCCGCCGGGTGCGGGAGGACCGGCCCAAGGGCGGCGCCCAATGGCTGGGCCTGGTCGATACCGAAAGCTTCACCATCACCGGCGTGCGCACGGCACCCCTGGTGCCGGTGTGGCTGGCCCTGACCCTGCTGCTGGGTGGTCTGGCCGCGTTGTGGTGGCGCGAAGGCCGGTAAGGTGTCGAAATATCCCGCGCAAAACGCGGTGCCGCCATTTGCGAGTCTTTCAAGGGCCACGCAATAACACGAAATATTCATGATCGGATCTGCAACGAACCGGCGGTCCGTGGCCGTGAATGGCTGATATCCCGAAATTTCATTTTTCTCGGCGCTGACCAACTCGCTATTTGAGACCTTGGAACACTTTGAGTTTTCGGGGTTGGGAGGGGTCACCCATGTCACTTTCCATGCGCTTGCCACTGGTCATCTGCGGCTTGGTGATTGGAACGGCTGTCGCGATCAGCATTGCGGTCACCGTGTCGAAGGAGCGGCTGATCGCCCAGGCGCTGGAGCGGGAGTTGGATCGGGTCTACCAGGAAATCCTGGCGATCGCCGAGGCCGATACCCGGCAAGCGCTGGCCCAGGCGGCCTTGGTCGCCGGCATTCCCGATGTGCAGGCGGCGGTCGCATCCGGTGACCGGGATCGGATCGCGGAGTTGTTCGTGCCCGGGTTCGAAACCCTACGCGCCGACCACGGCGTCCGGCAGTTTCAATTCCACCTGCCGCCGGCAACCTCGTTCCTGCGGGTGCACCGCCCGGACCGGTTCGGGGATGACCTGTCGGCGTTCCGGCAAACCGTGGTCGAGACCAATGCCGGCCGGGCCCCGGTGACCGGGGCTGAGCGGGGCCGGGCGGGCTTGGGCCTCAGGGGCATCGCGCCGATCGTCCAGGACGGGCGGCACCAGGGCAGCGTTGAATTCGGCCTGGCCTTCGATGAAGCGTTCTTCGAGGCCTATCGGGACCGCACCGGCATCGATGCGGCGTTCGTGATGCTGCCCAACGCCGATATCGGCACCTTCGACGCCGCCAATGCGGAGGTGAATGTTCTGGCCAACACCGGGGTCGCGCTGCCCAGCCTGATGGCCCTGCAGGACGCGGGCGCGTTCGACGGGTCGGTGTTCCTGGGCGAAGGGCGCCAGGACAACCGCCCGGTGGCGACCCTGGCCGGGCCGATGACCGATTTCAGCGGCCGGGTCGCCGGCGTGGTCGTGCTGTCGATGCCCGCCGAACATTATGCGGCGAAACGGTTTGAGAGCGGGCTGGTCCTGCTGGTCATCGCGGTGCTGGTCATCCTGGCGGCGGTTGGCGCCGGGGTGTGGCAGGCCCGTCGTGTGGTCGCCCCCATCAATGCCCTGACCGCCACCATGGCCGAGCTGGCCCGGGGCGATACGACGGTTGCGAGCGGCGGGCTGGACCGGCGCGATGAGTTGGGCGCCATGGCCAAGGCCGTGGATGTGTTCAAGACCAACGCCATCGAGCGCCAGCGCCTGGAGGCCGCCAAGGCCGATGAGGACGCGGCACGGGACCGCCGCGCCCGGGCGCTGGAGGAGGCGGTCGGCGCCTTCAACGCCACCATCGAAGGCGTGGTCACCGCGGTGGCCGCCGCGGCCAGCCAGCAATCCAGTTCCGCCGCGCGGATGAAGACCACCGCCGACGGGGCGGTGAGCCGCGCCGACCAGATTTCCGCCGATGCGGACGAGGCGGCCTCGAATGTCCAGTCGGTGGCCAGCGCCACCGAAGAGTTGACCGCCACCGTCAAGGAGGTGTCCGGGCAGGTCGACCGATCGACCACCATCGCCACCACCGCGTCGGGCGAGGCCGAAAGGGCTAAGGACCGGGTGCAAGCCCTGGTGGAGGCGGCCGAACGCATCGGCACCATCGTCACCCTGATCAACGACATCGCCGAGCAGACCAACCTTTTGGCCCTGAACGCCACCATCGAGGCCGCCCGGGCCGGGGAGGCCGGCAAGGGCTTCGCCGTGGTCGCCAGCGAGGTGAAGTCCCTGGCCTCCCAAACCGCCAAGGCGACCGGCGACATCCAGGTGCAGATCGAGGCCATTCAGGCCGAAACCCGCAGTTCGCTGACGGCCATCAACGACATCACCACCACGGTCGGCGCTCTATCGACGGTCGCCGATGAGATCGCCAACACCGTGCGGGAGCAAGAGGCCGCGATCGCCGAAATCGCCCAAAGTGCCGGCCGGTCGGCCGATGCGGCCCATTCGGTGGCGTCGGTGATCGGGGCGCTGAACGCCGGCGCCCGGGAGACCGGTGACGCGGCCCTGGAGATCGGCAAGTCGTCGGAGGCCCTGTCCCGCCAGGGCACCAGCCTGCGCGAGCACTGCGCCGATTTCGTCCGCCGGGTCGCGGCGATCTGATCGGTCTCACGCCTCGCCCAGGTAGCGCTGGCGCAGGTGGGTCTTGAACAGGTCGGCATCCAGCGGTTTGCCGGTGGCGGCGACCAGCAGGTCCTCGGATTCGAGCAGGCTGCCCTTGCCGTGGACGTGGGCCCGCAGCCACCCCAACAGCGGTTCGAAATCGCCGCGCGCGATGCCGGCGGGGATGTCCGGGTCCTGGGCGCGGGCGGCGTCGAACAGTTGGGCCGCGGCCATGGCGCCCAGGGTGTAGGTGGGAAAATAGCCCCACGCCCCCGACGGCCAGTGGAAGTCCTGCAGGCAGCCCACCGTGTCGTCGGGCGGGGTGACGCCAACCAGCGTCTGGTGCAGTTCATTCCACGCCCCCGGCAGGTCCCGGAGCGCCAGATCACTGGCCAGCATCGCCCGCTCCAGCCGGTAGCGCAGAATGACATGGGCGGGATAGGTCACCTCGTCGGCGTCCACCCGGATGAAACCGCGCGTCACCCTGGTGTAGAGCCGGTAGAGGGCATCGGCCCCCCAATCCGGACCGTCGCCGCCAAAGGCCCGGGCCATGATCGGCGCGGCGAAGTGCAGGAATTCCCGCGATCGGCAGACCTGCATTTCAATCAGCAGGCTTTGGCTTTCATGGATCGACATGCCCCGGGCCCGGGACACCGGCTGGCCCAGCCAACCCTGGGGCCGGCCTTGCTCATACAAGGCATGCCCGGTCTCATGCAGGACCCCCATCAGCGCGCGGGTGAAGTCCGCCTCGTCATAGCGGGTGGTGATGCGCACATCGTTCTCGGCCCCGCCGCAGAACGGATGGTGGCTGATGTCCAGTCGCCCCCGGTCCAGGTCGTAGCCGATTCGCTCCATAAGCTCCAAGCCCAACTGGCGCTGGACATCGACCGGGAACGGCCCGTCGGGCACCCGTATCGGAGGCGCCACCGCCTGCTTGGCCAGCACCGCTTCGGTGAAGTCGGGCAGGAACGCCTCCAGGCTGGCGAACAGGGTGTCGATGGCCTCGGCCCGGCCGCCGGGCTCATACTCATCCAACAGCGCGTCGTACAGGCTCAGGCCCAGGGCCTCGGCCTTGGCCTGGCCGATCTCCCGCTTGCGGTCCAGGACCTCCTGCAGGCTGGGGACCAGCGACGCATAGTCATTGTCCGGCCGGGCCCGGCGCCAGACCATCTCACAGGCGGAGCCGGCCTTGATCGCCGCTTCGACCAGGTCCTGGGGCACGCAGGTGGCGGCCCGCCATTCCCGGCGCATTTCGCGCAGATTGGCGGCCTGCCAGTCATCCAGCGCCTCACCCTCGGCGGCCGCGAACCAGTCGCCCAGGTCGGGGGCGGTGGCCAGTTCATGGGCCAGGCCCGACAGGCTGGCCATCACCTCCGCCCGGGCTCGGGCGGAGCCTTCGGGCATCATGGTGGCGTGGTCCCAATGCAGGATGCCCAGCGCGTTGTTCAGATGGGCGATCCGCGCGTGCCGCTCGGCAAGGCGATGATAGGCTGTGGTCATGGGCTCAGGATTGCAGCAGACGGCGGCGCTGGTACAGGGTGAAGATCACCACCAGGGCGCCCGCGATGGCGAACCAGGTCAACGCGTACTGAAAATGCCGATTGGGCAGGTCGATGATCAGGCTGTCGCCCCGGGGCAGGGCGTCGCCGCCGGCCGGATCGGCATGCAGGATTTGCGGC
>CAYNRD010000109.1:0-7135 GCA_964399515.1 uncultured Mycobacteriaceae bacterium
GTGGGCGGCCACCTGCTCGGCCACGGCCGCGGTGCCGGGGGGGTCGGGCGGGCTTGGCGCCGGTGGCGCCGCCGGTGCCGGGGCGGTGGGGGCTTGGCCGGGGGCTTGTTCCGCGGGCGGCACGCGCAGCAGCAAGCGCAGGTCCTCGATCAAGGACTCCCGCGCTTCGGGGTCCTCCAAGCGGTCGATCAGGGCTTGAATGCGGGCGTCATCCAGGACCGATTGCTCGGTTTGCGCCTGGGCCGGGGCGACCCCGGCCCAGGCCATGACAAACACCACGGCACCGATCAAGGCCGGCCAGCATCGCATCTGCGTCATTGGGAAATCCAAACTGTCCCTTGGGTCACGCGGCTTTGCCGCCGACCCGCGCCGCCACGTCCTTGGCGCGGGCCAGATACAGAATCTCGGTGCGGCCGTCCTTGCCCCGGATTTCGACCATGTCGTTCGAAAACATCCGCAAGTCCAACCCGCGGTCCAGGCGTTCGGCCACGTCCCGGGAGATGACCAGTTCCGCCCGGTACTGCTTGGACAGCCCTTCCAGACGGGCGGCCGTGTTCACGGCGTCGCCGATGGCGGTCAGCGCCTTGGCGTCGCCATAGCCCATGTCGCCGACGATCGCAGGGCCCAGATGGATGCCGATGCCCATGCGCAGCGGCTCCGGCAATTCGGCCGCCAGGGCCTCGTTCAGGATGTCCAACTGCCCCGACATGCGCCGGGCCGCCTCCACCGCCGCCCGGCAGGCCTCATCCGGGCCGCCCTCGATCCCGAACAGGGCCATGATGCCGTCGCCCAGGAACTTGTCCAGCCGGCCACCGGCCCCCACGATCGCCTCCCCCATGGCGGCGAAATACCGGTTCAGGATGAAGACCACGTCATAGGGCAGCTTATGAGATGACAATTTGGTGAAGCCGCGCAGATCCGCGAACATGATGGCGATTTCCCGCTCCTCGCCCTGGTGATAGCCGGCCCGGGCGAAGCCGTCCTTGGCGGTGGCGGTGGGCGGCAGCAGCGGCGTGACCTCCAGATCGCCGCTGGGCCGGATCTGGCAGGCCAGGCGCACGCCTTCGGGTGCCGAAATCCGGCTCAGCACCCGCTGCTCATCGGCGTCGGGCGGCTGCAAGCCATCCAGGCCGATGCCGATCCGGACCCGGCAGGTGGAGCACCGCCCGCGCCCGCCGCAGACCGAGGCGTGCGGCACCCCCTGGGCGCGCAGGATGTCCAGGACGGTCATGCCGGGCGCGATGTCGAACTTGCGCCCATCCCTGTACAGAAGCCGCGGCTTCTTGGTGCGGGCCTCGATGGCGACCCGCACCTGGCGGGCCGCCAGCACCAGCGCCACCAGGGCCGCGAAGCCCAGCATCAGCTGCAGCCGCACACGATCGACGAAGGTGGTGTACCGGTCGTCGATGCCGCGGGACAAAAGCGCCAGCTCCAGATCCGCGGCGTCGTCGCCCAGCGGCCGCACCTCCTGGCCCGCCGCGATGTAGCCGGCGATCGACAGGGCCGGCAGCAACAGCCCGCAGCCGAACAGCACCGGAAAGGCGCGCCCGTACCAGGGCTTCACCCGCAGCCAAAAATGCAGCCCCAGCGACGCGTGGGCCCAAACCAGGACCACCAGGCCGATCTGCAGCACGGCGCGGCTGGGGTCGATGGCGAAGTGGAAGATCAGCACCACGGTATAGCCGACCTGGTGCAAGGTCAGGCCCAACGCCTCCGCCGCCAGGCGCGTGGCGGCGACATGTTCGGCCAGCAGGAACGGAATGGCCAGGCCGCTGAGGATTTGCAGCGCCTGCCAGGGCGGCATGCGCAGGCTTTTCAGGTCATAGACGGCCTTGAGCGCGACGCCGATATGCATCGCCGCCGCCAGGGCCAGCAGGGCGCCGCCCGCCGGCGTGCGCCAGATGCCCACCGATACCGACAACAGGTCATTCATCAGCGCGATCGAGACCAATCCCGCCATGTGGTTGAGCAGGTGCAAACATACGAACACCAGCAGGACCAGCCCGCTGATCTGGCGCAACCGCCCTTGAGTGATCGTCACGCGCCGCCAGCCTCTTCAAAACCGGATGGCAATCCCCACATCGGGCCATGCGGAACGGGGCATCACCCCAAGGCCCGTATGGTCGTCCAGACTTAGCGGGTTCCGGTCCCGGTGGGAACGCCCCGCCCGCAACGCCGCCATGACCCTCTCGCAATCGCGATGCAAAGGAAGCAGCGCATGATCGAACTCGACCGGTTGGAAAAGCGGTTCGGCCCGATCCATGCCGTGGCCGGGGTGTCCTTGACCGTCGCCGTCGGCGAGGTGCTGGGCCTGTTGGGGCCGAACGGTGCCGGCAAGTCCACCACCATGAAGATGGCGGCGGGGTTCCTGGAGCCCAGCCAGGGCACCGCCCGCATCAACGGCATTGACGTGCAACGCCAGCCGGTCCGCGCCAAGCGCCATTTGGGCTATTTGCCGGAAGGGGCGCCCGCCTATCCGGACATGACGCCGTTGGGCTTTCTGCGCTTCGTGGCGGAGCTGCGCGGCCTGCGCGGCGAAGACGGCCGGCGCCGGGTGGACGAGGCGATCGGCCGCACGGGGCTGGAGGCGGTGCTGGTCCAGCCGATCGACACCCTGTCCAAGGGCTTCAAGCGCCGGGTCGGCCTGGCCGCGGCGATCCTGCACACGCCGCCGGCGCTGATCCTGGACGAGCCGACCGACGGGCTGGACCCAAACCAGAAGCATGAGGTGCGCGGGCTGATCAACGAGTTGCGGGCGACCACCGCGATCATTGTGTCCACCCACATCCTGGAGGAGGTGGAGGCGGTGTGCACCCGGGCGGCGATCATCGCCAAGGGCAGCCTGCGCGTCGACACCACGCCCCAGGACCTGATCGCCCAAAGCCCCGACGGGCGGCTGGACACCGTGTTCCGAACCCTGACCACGGGCGCCGAGCCGGCGCCGGACCAGGAGGCGGCGTGACATGGCGGTTGTGTGGACCACCTTCAAGCGGGAGCTGGCCGGCTATTTCGCCACCCAGGTCGCCTATGTGTTCCTGGTGATCTTCTTGGCGGCGACCTCGGCCGCGGCGCTGTTCGCGGGCCAGCTGCTGCAGCGCGGACAGGCGGATCTTCGGCCGCTGTTCAGCTTCTTGCCGTGGATCTTCCTGGTGTTCATTCCGGCCCTGTCCATGCGCCTGTGGGCGGAGGAGCGACGGTCCGGCACGGTTGAGTTCCTGTTCACGCTGCCGATCACCATCGGCCAGGCGGTGGTGGCGAAGTTCCTGGCGGCCTGGGTCTTCGCCGGGCTGGCACTGGTCCTGACCACGCCGTTGTGGATGACGGTCAGCTATCTGGGGGATCCGGACCACGGCGTGATCCTGGCGGGCTATCTGGGCGCCTGGCTGATGGCCGGATCCTACCTGGCCCTGGGGGCGGCGATGAGCGCCGTGACCAAGAGCCAGGTGATCGGCTTCGTGCTGGCGGTGTCCCTGGCCTTCGTGATGACCGCCATGGGCTCACCGGTGGTGGCCGGCGTGTTCGGCTTCCTGCCCGCCCCGTGGATCGAGGCCTTGGGCAGCCTGTCCCTGCTGGCCCATTTCCAGGCGGTCGGCCGGGGCGTGATCGACCTGCGGGACATCCTCTACTACCTGTCGGTGATCGCCTTCTTCCTGTTCGTCAACTATGTGGTGCTGCAATGGACCAAGGGCCGTTGACCCCTCCCCCGGCACCGTCCCGCTGGTCGGCCCCGGTCACCGGGCGGGGGCTGGCCCTGGCCCTGGCGGCGGGGCTGGTGCTGTTCGTCACCGCCAATCTGGTCGCCTTGCGCCTGTTGGACGGCGTGCGGTTGGACCTGACCGAAGACCGGCTTTACACCCTGTCGCCCGAAACGCGGGAGGTGCTGTCGCTGATCGACGAGCCCGTGCACCTGCGCCTGTTCTATTCGGAGGCGGTGGCCGAAACCGCCTCGGCGCTGGCCACATATGCCCGGCGGGTGCGGGAATTGCTGGCCGAATATGACCAGGCCGCCGGGCCGAACCTGATCATCGAGGTGCTGGACCCGGCCCCGTTCACCGAGGCCGAGGATCTGGCGGTCAGCCTGGGCATACCGGGCATTCCGCTGCCCGGCACGGGCGAGGCGGTGTATTTCGGCCTGGCCGGCACCAATGCCGTCGACGATACGGAGATCATCGCCTTCCTGCAGCCGGACCGGGAACCGGAGCTGGAACACGACCTGACCCGGATGATCCTGCGCCTGGCCACGCCGGAGCCGCCGACGGTCGGCCTGATCACGCCCGAAACCCTGCCGATCGCGGGCGGGTTGAGCCCGTTCGGCCAGCAGCTTGAAAGCTTCGTGGTCGCCGATAGGGTGCGGGACCTGTTCAATCTGCGCACGCTGTCGGGCAGCATCCCCGATGACATCGACATCCTGTGGCTGGTCCACCCGCGGGAGCTGGACCCCGCCCTGCTGGCCCAGATCGACCAGTGGGCGCTCGCGGGCAAGCCGCTTCTGGTGTTCGCCGACCCCAATTCGGAGGCGGAAACCCTGCGCCGCCCCCGGCAGGAGTTCGCGGCCCCCAATTTCTCGGATTTGGGGCCGTTCGCCGATGCCTGGGGCGTGCGGGTCGTGCCGGACCGGGTGGCGGTGGACGCCACCAGGCCCATGCAAGTCAATGCCGGCACCGCCACCCGGCCGGACATCCTGCCCTATCTGGCCTGGTTTTCGGTGGTCGGCGAGCGGATCAACCGGGACAACCCGATCACCGCCGACCTGGCCGAGGTGATCTTCGGCAGCCCGGGCCAGATCGAGGCGGTCGAGGGCGCCGGCAGCACGGTGACGCCGCTGATCACCGCGTCCGCCCAAAGCATGACCGTCGACGCCGCCCAGATCCGCCAAGCGCCGGACCCGCGGCAGCTGCTGGCCGATTTCCAAGCCGATGCCGCGCCGCCAGTGCTGGCGGCCCGGGTCACCGGCCGGGCGGTGACCGCCGTCCCCGAGCCGGCCGACGCGAACGGGGATGCCGCCCCCCGCCTGGCGGACACCGAAGACTTGAACGTGGTGCTGGTCGCCGACACCGACATGCTGGATGACCGGTTCTGGGTCGAAATCCAAGCCAGCCGCGGCGGCACCCGCATCGCCGCCCCCTTCGCCGACAATGGCGATCTGGTGATCGGCGCCATCGAAACCCTGTCGGGCGGGGTCAGCCTGTCGGGCCTGCGCGGCCGGGGCGTGGCCGATCGGCCGTTCACCCTGATCGAGGACCTGACCCGGGCCGCCGACCAGCGCTTCCGCGCCACGGAGCTTGCGTTGCTGGAGCGACTGCAGGCCGCCGAGGACCGGCTGCGGGCGGTCGCCGACGGGGAGGAGCAAACCCAAGACGCCGCCGAGGCGCGGGATGAGCTGCGCCGCCAGATCCTGGACACAAGGGCCGAGCTGCGCCAGGTGCAACTGGCCCTGCGCGAGGATGTGGAGGATCTGCGCCAGACCCTGACCTGGCTGAACGTGGCCGGGGTGCCGACGCTGGTGGCCCTGGCCGCCATCGGCCTGGCCTTGGCCCGTCAGGCACGCCGGCGCCGGTTCGCCCGCAGCCCCATTGAGGAGCCCGTCACGCCATGACCCTGCGCAGCCTGACCGCACTGGTGGCCGCATCGGTGCTGATGCTGGCCGCCGCGATCGCCACCCTGGGCGGTGCGGCGGCCCCGGTCGCGACCCGGGTCGGGGGTGATCTGGTGCCCACGCTGATCGGCCGGGAAGGCCAGGTCACCGAACTGGAGGTGGTCGAGGCCGCCGACCGGATCACCCTGCGCCGGGCCGAGGACGGGGCCTGGGTCTCCGCCGATCATGGCGGCTATCCGGTCCGGCAGGCGCTGGTCACCGCCACCATCGGCAATCTGGCGGCGTTGACCGCGATCGAGGGGCGCACCGCCCGCGCCGACCGCTACCACCTGATCGGCGTACAGCCGACCGACGCCGAGGGCTCGACCGCCAAGCGGGTGGTCGCCCGGGACGCCGACGGCACGGTGCTGGCCGATGTTTTGATCGGCCAGGAGCGCTTCGCCGGCTGGGGCGTGGACGAGGCCGTGCACGTCCGCGCCACCGGCCAGGACCAGGCCTGGCTGGCCGCCGGCCGGATCGACCTTCCGTTCGAGCCGATCGACTGGCTGGAGCGCCGGCTGATGCATGTGACCGCCGAGCGGCTGCGCCAGGCGCGCATTTCCGGCCCCGACCGGCCGGACCTGGTACTGACCAAGGCCACGGCGCTGGACGGAAATTTCTCCATCCAGGACCTGCCCGAGGACCGCCGGGTTGGCGAACAGTTCCGGGTCGACAATGTCGCCCGGGTGCTTGAAAACCTGGACCTGACCGATGTCCGCGCCCAGGAGGGGCTGGATTTCACCGCCGATGGCCGGGCCGCCCACTACGACACCTTCGACGGCTTGAGCATCTTCGCCGAATTGGCCGTCGAAGACGGCGCCGAGCCCGACGACCGCGGCCGGACCTGGGTCCGGTTCGAGGCCGTGGCGTCCGAGGATGCGGACGCCGATGTCATGGACGAGGCCGACCGCATCAACGCCGCCACCGCCGGCTGGGCCTACCGGCTGCCCAATTTCAAGATCACCCGCCTGACCCAGGGGGTGGACGCGATCACGGTCGCGGCCGACGGCGCGGAGCCGGTTGAGTAACGCCGTCGGGGCGGCGTAGTCTCTTCCGCCATGACCATCGCGATTGTTGGCGCCGGCGCCGCCGGCCTGGCCTGTGCTGTCAGCCTGGCCGCCCGGGGCCGTGTTGCCCATGTCTTCGACAAGGGCCGGGGCCCGGGCGGGCGCTGTGCCACCCGCCGGCTGGACTGGCACGGCACACCGGTGACCTTCGACCACGGCACGCCGTTCGTGCCGGCCGGCCATATGGCCGAATGGCCGGTGCGCTTGCGCGACCTGCTGGCGCCGGTGATGGCGCCATTCCCGGTCGGCAGCGAGGCCCTGACAGTGGCCACCCCGACCATGAGCAGCCTGTTGAAGGCGCTGGACGCTCAGATCGGCGCCCGGTTCGGGGTCGAGGTCACCGGCTTGGCCCGGGGGGCGGATGGCTGGCGGCTCGCCACCGGCGCCGAGGACGGCCACGGCCCCTATGCCACCCTGGTGGTGGCGGTCCCGG
>CAYNRD010000110.1:0-7100 GCA_964399515.1 uncultured Mycobacteriaceae bacterium
TCGACCGCATCCACCAGACCTTGGCCGGGGTCATCGCTCTGGTCATGGGCCGCCATGACGGTGACTGGGTGTGCGGCGCGTTGAACTTCATCGGCGCCGACGCGCTGTACGGCCGCAATTGGGGCTGCGTTGGGTATTGGAAGTTCCTGCACTTCGAGGCTTGCTATTATCAGGCGATCGACTTCGCGATCACGGCCAAGCTGTCCCGGGTGGAAGCCGGCGCCCAGGGCGAGCACAAGCTGGCCCGCGGCTATGTGCCGGTGAAGACCTATTCCGCCCATTACATTCGGGATCCGGCCCTGCGCGCCGCGATCGAGGCGTTTCTGGACCGGGAAGGCCGCGCGGTCGAGCGGGAAATCGAACTGCTGCAGGACTACACGCCGTTCCGGTCCAACCGCACCGGCGACGACCCGTAGACCGACCGGCCACCGCACCCCGGGGGCGCGTTTTCTTGGCGTGATGGCCGTCACTCAAGCGTGATGGCTGGGTCCCCCGGACATTTGGCGACAAGTCCGGTCGGGCCTGATACAAGCCCCCCGGTTCCTGCGACATGTTTGAAGCACGCCATCAATCTTGCGTGCACCGCAATATTTTTCCAAATCTTGGAGACATATCATGACGTTTCGCGATTTGCCCATCGGCGCGAAGGTAACCTTGGGGTTCGTCATGGTGCTGGCCCTGTCGGCGCTGAACATCGCCGTCGCCATGGTCAGCTTGAATTCCCAAACCGACCGGTTCGGCCTGTTCGCCCACCACTCCGCCCAGGCGATCGATGCCAGCGACATTCAAATCCGCATGTCGTCGATCCGGGTGCAGGTGGCGCAATATGTCAATGACCGCTCAGCCGACACCCTGGCGGCGGCCCGGGATCAGATCACGGATCTGGCCGGGCGGCTGGAGGCGGCCCGAGCCGCCGCCGACCGGGCGGAGGCGGCGGATCTTCTGAGTGAGATGGTGGTGGCCTTGGCGGCCTACCGGGACGGCGTTGACCGCATCCATTTGGCCTTGAGCGAAGCCGACCGGCTGTACATCGACGATCTGACCGAAGCCAGTTTCGCCTTGTATGACGAAATGGAATTTCTGTCCGTCGATGTCGGCGGACGGGGCCAGGTCAGCGCCATGCAAAGCATCGTGGCGGCACAAGTGTTCTTGTTGGATACACGGCAACTGATCGCGGACTACCTGAACAATGCCCTGCTGCCGGAAGACGATCCGGTCGAATTCGTGGTTGAATTGATCGACTTGTACATCCGCAACCTGGAAACCCTGAAGGCGGTGTTCCCGAACGACCCGATCAGCGACCAGGTGGATGCGATCGTGGAGGTGGCGACCGCGTTCACGGAAACCTTCCGGGATTTGGTCACCCAACGCTCCGCGGCGGAGGAATTGACCCGGGATGTGCTGGCGGCCCAAGGTGGCGAAATCGACCGCCTGGCCGCGGCCCTGACCGATTTGGCCAACACTTCCCAAGCGGCGGTGGCCCAGGAGGTCGAGCGGGCGGCGACATCCACCCAGACCCTGACCGCCGCCTTGGGGGCCGCCACCTTGGCCTTGGGCCTTTTGGCCTCGGTGCTGATTGCGTTCGGCATCCGCAATCCGGTGCGCGGGTTGACCCGGGCCATGCGCGGCCTGGCCGACGACCGGCTGGACACCGCCATCCCGGGCACCGAGCGCCGGGACGAAATTGGCGAGATGGCGCGCACCTTGGAAAAATTCAAGAAAAACGCAGAGCGCCTGCAACGGGTGCTGGCCGACGAGGAGCAGGCGGCCGAGCGCCGCCGGCGGGAGCGGATCGCCGAACTGAACGCCCTGGCCGATCAGTTCGAAGCTAAGGTGTTGTCCGTGGTCACGCGCATCTCCGACTCGACTAGGCAAATGGACACCACTGCCACCCAGATGAGCGATTTGGCCGAACGGACCAGTACCGAGGCCCACGGCGTACGGGAGGCGTTCGGCGTCGCCAGCGAACGGGTCCAGTCGGTGGCCGGCGCCACCGAGCAGCTGTCGGCCTCGATCGATCAGATCGGGAACCACGCCAGCCATTCCCTGGGCATCGCCAAACAGGCCGCCGACCGGGCCCGAGAGACCACCCAGCGGGTCCATGACCTGGTCGCGGCGGCGGGCCGGATCGGCGAGATCGTGCATTTGATCACCGACATCGCCGAACAAACCAATCTGCTGGCGCTGAACGCCACCATCGAGGCGGCCCGGGCCGGCGATGCCGGCAAGGGCTTCGCGGTGGTGGCCAGCGAGGTCAAGAGCCTGGCCGGCCAAACCGCCCGGGCGACCGAGGAGATCCGCCAGCACATCGGCGGCGTCCAGACCAGCACCGAGGCAGCGGTTGGCCAGATCCAAGCGATCACCGATGTAATCGGCCAGATGAGCCAGTCGGTGGGCGCGATCGCGGCGGCCGTCAAACAGCAAGAGGCCGAAACCCGCCGCATCTCCGACGCTGTCGATCAGGTGGAAACCCGGGCGCGGGAGGTCACCCAGACCATTGTCCAAGTCTCCGACGCGGCGGCGAACACCGGTGCCTCCTCGGCCGATATCGGCGGCTGCGCCGTCCAAATGGCCGACCAGGCCAACAACCTGAAGTACCCCCTGGCCAGTTTCCTGGGCCAATTGCGCACGGCGTGACCGATCCGGCAACGGCGCGGTGGCCGACTCACCGGCCGGTGTGATACCAGATGTGGTAGTTGAGCCGCCGGGAATTTGCCCATGTCGTCGGTCACCGTAGCCTTGCCCTGGACCCATTCCGTCACCGTGCCCAATCGCGGGCGGTCGGGGGCCGGGTGCCTGATCCTGGCGCGGTCGACCGGGCGGCTGCTGGTCAATCTGCGCGCCGGCTGGGTTTCCGAACCGCTGACCTGGGCCACCTGGGGCGGGGAGATCGAACCCGGCTGCGATCCCGAGGACACGGTCACGCGCGAGGTGTGGGAGGAGGCGGGCCTGGACGATTTCGAGGCGCTTGTTCCCCTGATGGTGTATCGGGATCCCGAGGATGGGTTTCGGTACCACAACTACCTGGCCGTGATCGCGGACGAGGTGGTGCCGCGCCTGAACGATGAAAGCGCTGGCAGCCGCTGGGTGTCGTGGGGCCGTTGGCCGGCGCCGTTGCATTTCGGGCTCAAGGCGCTCTTGGCCGATCAGCCCAGCCGGCGCATTCTGGAGCGGCAGTGTGGCCTGGTCGCCGCCTGCGCCCGTTGAGCGCCCGGACGCCACCCCGCCGATGACCCCCGCCTTCCCCCTCGCCGCCGATGACCGCCACCGGCCGATCGGCTTCGGCGGCCAGTTGATGATCGCCCGGCGGGACGGCCTGCTGTACTGGCCGGACCGGCATTGCCTGGTGGTCAGCGACCTGCACCTGGAAAAAGCCGCCGCCGCCGCCCGGCGCGGCGCCCTGCTGCCGCCCTATGACACCGGTGAGACCATCGGGCGCCTAGCCCAGGCGATCGGGGAGCTGGACCCGGCCCAGGTGATCGCGTTGGGGGACAGCTTCCACGACCGCGCCGGCGCCCAAGGCCTGGGCGCCGGTGACCTGGACCGGCTGTCCGACCTGATTCGGGGTCGGGATTGGCTGTGGATCGAAGGCAATCATGACGGCGCCAGCCCAGCGCGCCTGGGCGGCCGGATCGCGCGGGAAACCCATATCGACGGGCTGGTGTTCCGTCACCAGGCCCAGGCCCGGCTGTTCGCCCAGTATGAGGTGTCCGGCCATTGGCACCCGGCGGCACGGGTCCGCCTGCGGGCGGCCGGGGTGCGCGCGCCCTGTTTCGTGACCGACGGCAACCGGCTGGTCCTGCCGGCCTTCGGCGCGCTCACCGGCGGGCTGGACGTCACGGCACCGGAGCTTTGGGGGCTGTTCCCCCACGGGTTCAGCGTCATCCTGGCCGGCCGCGACCGGGCCTATGCCTTCCCCCACGATCGCCTGATGGCCGACCGGCGCGGCGTTTGACCGCGTGCCCGCCCGCGCTAGGTGATGGTGGGTTGTCCCATCGGCACCCACTGGCCCCCGATTGCCCATGACCGCCCCTATCCTGCTGCTGTTCCGCCAGGACCTGCGCCTGCATGATCACCCCGCCCTGACCGCCGCCGCGGACGCGGGCGCGCCGGTGATCCCGGTCTACATCCTGGACGAGGAGACCGGGGCCGAGCTGGTGCCGGGTGCCGCGTCCCGCTGGTGGCTGCACCACAGCCTGGACGGGCTGGCGCGCTCCCTGGATGGGTTGGGCGCGCGCCTGATCCTGCGCCGGGGCCGGACCGACGCGGTGATCAAGGCGCTGGTCGCCGAAACCGGGGCCGGCCGGGTGGTCTGGTCCCGGTGTTATGAGCCGGCGGCGATCGCGCTGTTCACCCGGCTGAAGCGGGATCTGGCCGAGGGCGGCGTGACGGCGGACAGCCACAATGCCGCCCTGCTGTTCGAGCCCTGGCAGATCGCCAACAAATCGGGCGAGCCCTACCGGGTCTACACCCCGTTCTGGAAGGCGGTCTGGGCCAAGGCCGAGACCGGATCGGGGCTGCCGGCCCCCCTGAAGGCGCCCGAACGCCTGGCTGCCCCCGACACCTGGCCGGAAAGCGACCGCCTGGCCGATTGGGGCCTGACCCCCAGCAAGCCCGATTGGGCGGCCGGCTTCAAAGACCATTGGCAACCGGGGGAGGCGGGCGCCCGCGCCCGGTTCGAGCAGTTCCGGGACGCGGGGCTGAGCCGATACAAGAGCCTGCGCAACCGGCCCGATCTGCCGTTCACCTCCCGCCTGTCGCCCCATTTGCGGTTGGGCGAAATCTCCCCCCGGACGTTGTGGCACGCGACCCGCCACTGGATGGACGGGGCTGGCAAGGGTACGGAAAAAGAAGCCGAACATTTCTTAAAGGAGGTGGTCTGGCGCGAATTCTCCTACCATCTGCTGTATGCGTTCCCCCATATGAAGGACCAGCCGCTGAACCCGAAATTTCAAGGCTTCCCGTGGGATTCCAGCAACCGGGCCAAGGGGCTGTTGCGGGCCTGGCAGTTGGGCAAGACCGGCTATCCGATCGTCGATGCCGGCATGCGGGAATTGTGGGCCACGGGCTGGATGCACAACCGGCTGCGCATGATCACCGCCAGCTTCCTGGTCAAGGACCTGTTGGTGCCCTGGCAGTGGGGGGAGGCGTGGTTTTGGGACACGCTGGTCGATGCCGACTTTGCCAGCAACGCCGCCGGCTGGCAGTGGGTGGCCGGCTGTGGCGCGGACGCCGCCCCCTATTTCCGCATCTTCAACCCGGTGCTGCAGGGGGAGAAGTTCGACCCCCAGGGCGACTACGTGCGCCGATGGGTGCCGGAACTGGCCCGGTTGCCGGCATCGGACATTCACAAGCCGTGGGACGCCGATGACGCGGTCTTGGCCGATGCAGGGGTGCGTTTGGGCAACACCTACCCGCGTCCGATCGTCGATCATGGTGAAGCCCGGGATCGAGCCCTTGCCGCGTTCGAGGAAATGAAGGATTTCGTTCCCTTCAAGCAACAATCCTCGGCCCCCTCCTCCCTATCAGCGAGCAAACAGTGAAGATTGCGGTCATCGGCGCGGGCATTTCCGGCCTGGGTGCGGCTTGGGCCCTGGCCCGGCGCCACCAGGTCACCCTGTATGAGAAGAACGCCCGGATCGGCGGCCACGCGAACACCGTGGACGTGCCGGGCCTGACGCCGGGCACGACCCAGCCGGTGGACACCGGCTTCATCGTGTTCAACGAGGCGACCTACCCCAATTTGATCGCCCTGTTCGACCGGCTGGGGGTGGCGACCGAACCGTCGGACATGTCCTTTGGCCTGTCGGTGGACGGCGGGCGGCTGGAATACTCCTCGGACGGGGTCCTTGGCCTGTTTGCCCAGAAGCGCAACTTCGTCAACCCACGCCATTACTGGATGCTGCGGGAGACGCTGCGCTTTTTCGGGGAAACCCAGCGCCTGTTGGACCGGGACCGGCTGGATGGCACCTTGGGTGAGTTCCTGACCCAGGGCGGCTACGGTCGCGGCTTCGTGGACGACCATTTGTTACCGATGGCGGCGGCGATCTGGTCGGCCAGCCTGGACGACGTCACCGGCTTTCCGGCCAAGAGCTTCGCCCGGTTCTTCGCCAATCACGGCCTGTTGCAGACCTTCGGGCGGCCGCGCTGGTTCACGGTCACCGGCGGTAGCCGGCGCTATGTGGAGGCCATGCTGGCCCAGATGGGCCCGGTGACGGTGTGCGCCGACCGGGCCGTCGCGCGGGTGGCGCGCCTGGATGAGGGCGGGGTTGCGGTGACCGACCGGACCGGTGAGACGGAGCGGTTCGACGCCGCGGTCCTGGCCGGCCACGCCGATGACAGCCTGGCCATGCTGGCCGACCCCCACACCGACGAGGCCGACGCCCTGGCCTGCTTCCGCTACGCGGACAACCGGGCCATCCTGCACGCCGACGCGGCCCTGATGCCCCGGCGCAAGCGGGCCTGGGCCAGTTGGAACTACCTGGCCGGCACCACACAAGAGCGCGGGCGCGCCGTCGCGGTGACCTATTGGATGAACCGGTTGCAGAACATCGACCCCAACACCCCGCTGTTCGTGACCTTGAACCCGCTGGTCGAGCCCAAGCCCGAGCGGGTGTTCGCGGAATTCCTGTACGCCCACCCGCAATTCGATCAGCGCGCGCTGGCCGCCCAAACCCGCCTGCCGACGATCCAGGGCCGGGACCGTATCTGGTTTTGCGGCAGCTATTTCGGCCATGGCTTCCATGAGGACGGCCTGGCGTCCGGCCTGGCCGTGGCGGCGGCCCTGGGCGCGCTCCCACCCTGGCAGGTGCGCCAAGTCTCCCCCGCCTACGACACGGCCACCCCGGACGACGGTGCCGTGGGCGAGCGCCCGCGCATGGCGGCCGCGTGACCGGCGCCGCCAGCCCCGCCGATGGTGGCTCGGCCCTGTATCTGGGCCAGGTGATGCACCGGCGGCTGCGGCCGTTCAGCCACCGGTTCGACTACCGGGTGTTCAGCCTGTATCTGGACGTGGGCCGCCTGCCGGACCTGGCCCAAGGCTTGCGGCTGTTCAGCCACAACCGGTTCAATCTGTTCTCCTTCCATGACCGGGACCACGG
>CAYNRD010000111.1:0-3549 GCA_964399515.1 uncultured Mycobacteriaceae bacterium
ATCGGCTGGTTGCAATGCAGGATCATGTCGTCATGGCCGTTGGCGAAGAGGGTCGCGCCTTTGGTGATCGGCAGCAACGCCCCCGTATCGGCGACCAGGATGCCCAACTGGCGCCGGCCGTCACCGCAATTGGCCGCGCAATCGGCGCCGCCGGTCAACTCACAGACCAGGTCGACGATGGTGCCGGAATAGACCACCGGTTTTTCGTGTTCGATGCCCCAATTGTTGATCTGGGGCGGCTCCTCCTGCGCGTGGCCGGGCACGGCCCCCGTCAGGGCGGCGGCAAGGCCCAGCGCGCAGGCACGAAGGCGGGATAGCAGGGTCATGGTCGGTCCTTTCGCGATCACGGGCCGAAGGGGACCACGCCCCATTCGTCATGGGTCAAGTTCACCACACCCTGGTCATCCTCCACCGAGGTCACCAGGATGTAGTTGGTGCCATCCCGCCGATACAGATCACCGATCACCGTGATGTGGTGGGATTGGATGCGCAGCACCGAAGGCGCGGCCACCGAGGTGTCATCATCCTCCACCCGCAAGACCATGTAGACTTGGCCATCATCCCCCAGGATCGAGACCGGAATGCCGCCCACGGCACACCAAATGGCGCATTGGTGGTGGGCGGAGCCTTCGGCGAACATCACCTCGGTGATGTAACACCAGGTGTCGATCACCTCGCCGGTGATGGTCACCCGCTCCGGCGTCGCCGCCTCGGCCCGCGGCGGCGCCACGCCGAACAGCAGGCCGGCCGCCACGGCCAGCCCCAACAGCCCTTGAAACACGCGCGTCATGGTCCCCCCTTCCTGCCCTCGGGATCGTCCGATCACGATCCAATCACGGATCCGTTAACGGACACTTATCACAGGCGGGATCGAAATTTGTGGCGGGGTTCTCGCGCCATGCCCCGGCACCGGGGCGGTCAGTCGGGGTGGAAGTGGTCAAAGATCTTGCGCGCGACCGTGCCCGAGATGCCGTCGACCGCCTCCAGATCCGCCAAGCTGGCCCGTTCCACGGCCCGGGACGAGCCGAAATGCAGCAACAGCGCCTTTTTCCGCTTGGGCCCGATGCCGGGAATGTCATCAATGCCGGCCTTGCCGATCTGGCCCTGGCGGCGGGCCCGGTGGCTGCCGATCGCAAAGCGGTGCGCCTCGTCCCGCAACCGCTGCAGGTAGTACAGGACCGGGTCCCGGGTCTCCAGGTCGAAGGGCGGCTGGCCGGGCAGGAAGAACCGTTCCCGGCCGGCATCCCGGTCGGGCCCCTTGGCGATGGACACCAGGGCCACATCGTCGATGCCCAGCTCGGCGAACACCGCCTCGGCCACGTGCAGCTGCCCCAAGCCACCGTCGATCAGCACCAGATCCGGCCATTGGCCCTTGGCGCGGTCGGGGTCCTCCTTCAGCGCCCGGGCGAACCGGCGGTCCAGCACCTCCCGCATCATGGCGAAGTCGTCCCCGCCGAAATCGGGCCGGTCGCCCTTGATGTTGAACTTGCGGTAGGCGGACTTCACGAAGCCCTCGGGGCCTGCGACGATCATGGCGCCGACCGGGTTGGCGCCCTGGATGTGGGAGTTGTCGTAGACCTCGATGCGGTTCGGCGGCGCTTCCAGGCCGAACACCTCGGCCACACCGCCCAACAGCCGGGCATGGCTGCGGGTGTCGGCCAGTTTGCGGCCCAGGGCCTCCTTGGCGTTGGCGATGGCGTGGTCGATCAGCCGGCGCTTGTCGCCGCGCTGGGGCACCGCGATATCGACCTTGGACCCGGCGGTGATCGACAGCGCCTCGGCGATCAGCGGCGCCTCCTCCAACGCCAGGGACAGCAGGATCAGCGCCGGCGGCGGCTTGTCGTCATAGAATTGGCTGGTGAACGCCGCCAGCACCTCGTCCGGCCCCTGGGCCTTGTCATGGCTGGGGAAATAGGCCCGGGTGCCGTAATTGCGCCCGCCACGGAAGAAGTAGACCTGCACGCAGGTCTGCCCGCCCTCCTGGTGGCAGGCCAACACATCGGCATCGTCCACCACCCCCTCCAGGTTGATGTCCTGGTTGGACTGGACCGCGGCCAAGGCGCGGATCCGGTCCCGGAACCGGGCGGCGACCTCGAACTCCATGGCGTCCGAGGCCGCCATCATGCGCTGGGCGAACTGATCCTGGACCGCCTGGCTCTTGCCGCGCAGGAACAGCCCGGCCTGGGCCACCTGATCCGCATAGGCCTGCTTGTCGACGAAGCCGACGCAGGGTGCGGTGCAACGCTTGATCTGATACTGCAGGCAAGGCCGGGAGCGGTTGTTGAATACGGAATCCGAACAATTCCGCAGCAGGAACGCCCGCTGCAGGGCGGCGACGGTCCGGTTCACCGCGCCGGCCGAGGCGAATGGGCCGAAATACTGCCCCGGCCGGGATTGGGCGCCCCGGTGCTTGACGATCTGCGGGAAGTCATGGTCGCCGGTGATCAGAATGTGCGGGAAGGTCTTGTCATCCCGCAGCAGCACGTTGAAGCGCGGCCGCAGCTTCTTGATCAGGTTCGCTTCCAACAGCAGCGCTTCGACCTCGGACCGGGTGACCACGAATTCCATCGACCGGGTCAGGGCGATCATCCGCAGCAGCCGGGTGGGCTGGCGGCCGGTTTGGGTGTAGGCGGTCACCCGTTTCTTGAGGTTCTTGGCCTTGCCGACATACAGGGCGTCGCCGGCCTGGTCGAGCATGCGATACACCCCCGGCAGACCCGGCAGGGTCTTCAGATGCGCCTGGATGACGGCAATGCCGCCCTGAACGCCCGCCGACGGGTCCCATTCGGTCTCGGGCTCCGGCCCGGGGCGTTCCGTGGGCGGGTCGGCGGTCTCGGCTGCGGTCATGATTTGGGAAATACATCACCTCGCCCCGGCCTGTCACCGGGGCTGGCGGCCGGGGGCACCCAAAGTCAATTCCAGAATTGCCGTATCAAGAAACAGAACCACATGAAACTAAATCCGCCGGAGGTCTCATTTTCTTGACGGATTTATGATATCCACGAAATCTGTGGATAAGGGTGTGGATACGGGCTGGGACGACGGGCCTGAACCCCGCCTTTCCGGGCTTCGGACCCGAATGCCCATTTTTTGGGCAGATTTGTAACCCCTTGATTTACATTAATTTTTCCCCGGCCTGCATCAGGGGCTGCTCATATACCCCTGTTTTTTTCGGTTGACTCCGCGCCCGTTTCACCGGGTGGGGGGACTGTGAACAAGTTTCGGTCGCCGCATCGGCGACGCCCCGCCGGGGGGCCGGATATACAAAACCGTAACAAACGAAATTTAGGCGTCCAACAGGAACATCTGTCGGATGCTCGGATTCGGCAAATACACGCCGTCGTCACTTCACAATGATTCTGGATCCCCGGCCAAAGCCGAACCCCCGGCGCTTTCGAAAGCTCTTGGTCCGAAAGCCGCCGCGAAACGGTTTGACCAGCGCCCGGCGCCCAAAGCCAAAGCGTTGCCTGGAAAACCGCTTTCTGGACAGTCCCGGCCGGACCACCACCACCCGGCGGCCAAAGCCCGGCTGGACCACCGTGCCCCCGG
>CAYNRD010000111.1:3559-7056 GCA_964399515.1 uncultured Mycobacteriaceae bacterium
ACCCCGGACCCGTCGACGACTTTCGTCTTGCCGCCGGTGATGATCTTGACGCCGTCGGCCTGGGCCGGGCTGGGCGCCATCACCGCCAGCGCCAACCCCGCCACCACCACCACCGCACCGGCGGTCATTGGTTTCCACATGCCCATGGCCGATCCCCTTTATCCTTATCCGATAGGATGCAGACTAAAGGCAGGCTGTGGTGATCCCGTGGCGCCGGTGCATCGGGCCGATGACAAACGCCCGGGGCGCCGGGCGGCCGCGCGCCTTAATCGCCGGCCTCATCGCCATCGTCCGGGGTGAAGTGGATGCCGATGCGGAAGGGAAAGCCCTGGTGCCCGAACCCGTCGGCGGCCGCGGCGGTCACGGCGGGGCCATCGGCCCGCAGCCTGGGCAAGGTCACCGAGCGCACCAGATCCTCCGCACGGTCGCCGCTCAGCGGCTGGCCGGGCGCGGCGCACAGATAGCCGAACAGCAATTGCGACGGGCGGTCCCGGCGGTCATCCGTGCGCGGCGCCCAATCGGCCAGCATGCCGACACAGGCCTGACCCGTGCGCGGTTGGGTGAACGGCCGCCAGTCGGTGAACCGGCCGCGGATCCGGTCTTGGGTGCGCTGGCCCAAATTGGGCGGCGTCCCGCCCAGCCACCGGAACCCGCCCAGCATCCGATCGACGCCGCGCAGATCGCGCGGCGGATTCAGGGTGACGTCCGAGATGTCGGCCGCGCGCAGGTGGATCAGTTCGGCCCGGGCGCCGTCCGGGGCGGTCAGGGCGATTTGCACCTCCCGCTCGTCCCGCCCCTGGACGATCTGCTGCCGGGCTTGCGCGCCGGAAAAGCTGGGGTCGGCAACGCCGATGGTGGTGTTGGCCGACGCGGCATCGGGGGCTGCGAGGATGGCGGTTAGGGCGACGGCGAGTCCGGCGATCTGGGCACGCATGGGGGGCTCCTCCAAAGCAATCTCATGCCTGTGGAGGCTACGGGCGCACCGTGGCGAAAACGGTGACGGCGGGCACCGGTCACTTCACGGTTTCGAGACCGGCGACGGTTTCCGCGACCAGCCAATCGACCACCGACCGCAAGGCCTGATCGGTGCCGTGGCCGGCATCGAGCGCCTGCTGGTACAGCGCCAGTTGCCGGTGGGCGGAGGTCCCGCGGGACAGGATGGTGCTGGCATGGGCGACTTCCGCCGTGCAGCCCAGGGCGTCGGCATCCTCGGCGACCAGTTCCAGCAATTCGGCCAGCAGTTCCGGATAGGGCACCAGTTTCAGCCGGCCGAAATCGATCATGCCCTGGTCAAAGCCATAGCGCATCGCCCGCCAGCGGTTCTCATTGATCAGCATGGCCTTGTAGGAGCGCCAGCGGGTGTTCGACCGCCGCAGCCGCAGCAGCATGCGCAACAGGCAGACATACAGGCTGGCCACGCACAGCCCGTCATTGATGGACGTGCAGATGTCGGAGATGCGCATTTCCAAGGTCGGGAACCGGGCCGACGGGCGGATATCCCACCACAGCTTGGTCGCGTCCTCGATCACGCCGGTGGAGACCAGGGCATCGACGCTGCGCTGGTATTCGCCGAAGCTGTCGAATTCCTCCGGCACGCCCGTGCGCGGCATTTCGCTGAACACCGCCATCCGGTAGCTCATCAGCCCGGTGCGGTCGCCCTGCCAGAACGGAGAGGAGGTGGCCAAGGCCAGCAGATGGGGCAGGAAGTAGCGGACCTGATTGAACAGATCGATGCGCAGATCCTCATCGGCGATGCCGCAATGGACATGCATGGCACAGATCATCTGCCGCCGGACCGGGGTGCCGATGTCTTGGGCGATCCGTTTGTAGCGTTCCTTGTCGGTGGTCTGCTGGGGCCGCCAGGTGGCGAAGGGGTGGGTGGAGGACGCGATGATCTCCAGCCCGTGCTGGCGGGCGACCGACGAGACCGCCTGCCGCAGGGCCGCGGTCTGGGCCCGGGCCTCGGCCATGTCCTGGCAGACCGGCGTGCCGACCTCGATCTGGCAGCGCATGAATTCCGGGCTGACCGACTGGCCGATCAGATCCTCGCACTCCTTGAGCAGCTGCGGCGGCGGATCGGCGCACAGATCCCGGGTTTCGGGATCGACCAGCAGATACTCTTCCTCGATCCCGACGGTGAAATTCTGGTCGGTCATGCCGCCCCCTCCGAAGGAGTCATGCGGCCCTCGGCCGGGTCAAAGCCTCATCGGCCAGAATCGGCGCCAGCACATCGGCGAACCGGTCCGCCCACAGCGTAGCCCCGGCCGCGTCCGCGATCAGATCCTGGCGAAACTCCACCAGCACATGGGCCAGCCCCCGGCGCTTGCCGTGATAGGCCGTGCTGAAGCCGTGATCGTTGCGCCCGTCATAGGGCTGGTTGTCGCCGGTGACGATGCCGGCCGCCCGCAGCCCCGCGATCAGCGGCACCGGGATCCGGCCATCATCGTCCCACAGCACCCCGATCTCCCATGGCCGTTCGACGCCGTTCTTCAGATGGGCGGTGTAGCTGTGCACCGCCACCATGACCGGCACGGCGCCAGGGGCCGACCGCGCCTCCAGGCACGCATCGATGGCGTCGTGATAGGGTGTGTACAGCGCGTCGATCCGGGCCTGGCGCTGGGCGTCGGTCAGGTCCCGGTTGCCATCGACCACCGCCCCGTCGGCGACCACGCAGATCAGGGTCGGGTCATCCAGGTTCCGGTTCGGGTCCACCACCAGGCGGGAGAAATTGTGGATCACGGCACAGGCGCGCAGGCGTTCGGCCAGACGGGTCATGACCAGCCCGACGCCGATGTCATAGGCAATATGGCGGCCCACGGCCCCGACCGGCAAACCCAGATCACCCAAGGCCGCCGGGATCCGGTTGCTGGCATGGTCGCCGGTCAGCACCAGCGGCCGGACGCTGTCGGGGTTCAGGATCGTGACGGCCGGACCGTCATCCGGCCCCAACAGGGGCGGCGGGACGGGATCTGCGGTGGCATTGGGATCAACGGCGGAGGCGGCAAGCATCCCCCAACCCTATCGCGCAAATGTACCATGACAAGCTTGGCTTTGCCGGGACCGGGGCCAGGGCTGTACCGTTCGCCCCCATGGCCGCCGGACCCGCCCCGCCCCGCGCCCTGACCGCCGATCCCGCTGCCCGTTGGGCGCTGGTCGCCCTGCTGGTGGGCGCGCTGCTGATCGCCCTGTCGCCAATTTTCGTGCGCGTCTCCGATGTCGGGTCCACGGCCAGCGCGTTCTGGCGGGTGGCGATCGCGACCCCGCTGTTGTGGCTGTGGGTGCGCCAGCAGGGGCGCGGGCGGCATCCGCGCCCGCCGCCAGCTCCGCTTGGCGCCCGCGACTACCTGTTGCTGGCGGTGCCGGGCGGGCTGTTCGCCGGGGATTTGTTCTTCTGGCACTGGTCGGTCCAGCACACCTCGGTGGCCAACTCCACCCTGCTGGCCAACATGGCTCCGATCTTCGTGACCCTGGGGGCGTGGCTGTTGTTCCGGGACCGG
>CAYNRD010000112.1:0-7032 GCA_964399515.1 uncultured Mycobacteriaceae bacterium
AATCCATCTGCGCATGCTCTTGGACAAAGGTCTGAAATCAGCGGAGTTGGTATCACATCGTAAAATCAGCGGGATACGCTACCCGCGCACAGATCTCCGAGCACTGCCGCGCGCAAGGTTAGGTCGTGGCGGCCCGTGCCCATCCGAGTGAAGTTCGCCTCCGTCCAGGCCTTGATCGCCGCGATCAGGGGCAGCAGGGCGCGGCCGACGGGGGTGAGGGGGTAGTCCACCCGCGGCGGAACGCCCTATCGCTGGTACTTGATGAACGGCGTCTTGGTGGCGACGCGGTCGTAAAGGCGCCGGGCGGTGTCGTTGAAGTCCTGGGTCATCCAATAAACCATCGGGCAGCCCCGCCGGTCGGCTTCGGCGTAGACGGCCTCGATCAGGGCGCGGCCGGCGCCGGTGCCACGGGCGGCGGCGTCGACGAACAGGTCCTGCAGATAGGTGACGTTTTCTTGCCGCCAGCAATGCCGGTGCTGGAGATAGTGCACCAGGCCGATCGCGCGCCCCGCCAGGTCGATCGCGATCAGGCCGTCGGGGTCGTAGGGCTGGTCGCCCAACAGCCGGGCGAAGGTGCTGTCATAGACCGCGTCCGGAACCGTGGTGCCGTAGAAGGCCAGATACGCCGTCCACAACCGGCGCCAGTCGGCCCGGTCGCCGGCCGCCAGCGGCCGGATGGCGACGCCTACCAACGGAACCCGACCAGCTTTTCCACCGCCATGCGCAGTTGCTGGGCGGTGATCGGCTTGGTCATGAAGCCGTTGGCGCCGGTCTGGCGGGCGGCGTCCTTCAGCATCGGGTCCCTGTCACCGGTCAGCACCAGGATCGGCAGGTCCTTGGTCGGCAGGGTCTTCGACCGGCGCAGCTTGCGGATCAGGCTCAGGCCATCGACCGGCTCCATGTGCAGGTCGGTGATGATCAGGTCGAACGGCCGGTCGGCCAGATCCCCGATCAGCTTCAACGCCGCCTCGCCATGGGCGGCCTCGGCGGATTGGCGAATACCGATGTCCTTCAGCAACCGCCGCACGATGGCGCGCATGGAGTCCTGATCATCGATGACCAGCACCCGCACCGGCACCTCCCCATCGATGGGGTCGACCACGCTCACGCTCATCTCCGCGTCCATGCCGCGAACGATCCCACTGTTGTTCGCCCGATCCGGCACTGGGCCGGGCGGGTTGCATAGGCGCCTAACTGCCCGGTGGCCAATGAAGATTCCGTAACCCGGCCCCGTCCGGCGGTCACGGGGGCGGCGGTGCCGAAAGGGTGCCGGTCGCCGGATCCTCGGACCACGAAAAACAACTTCGCCGTCCCGTGTGGCAGGCGGGCCCCGACTGATCGACCGCCATCAGCAGGGTGTCGCCGTCACAATCCACGCGCAGCGTCACCAGGCGCTGGGTGTGGCCCGAGCGTTCGCCCTTGCGCCACAAGGCATTGCGGGAGCGGGACCAATAGACGACCCGACCGGTCTTGACCGTCTCGGCCAGGCTCTCCCGGGACATCCACGCCATCATCAACACCTCGCCGGTATCGAATTGCTGGGCGATGGCCGGCACCAGGCCGCGATCGTCGAACTTGACCGCGTCCAGCAGCGGGCGCCCGTCGGGTGTGGGGGCTTGGGCCATGGGTGCTCCTCCCTCCGGTTAGGTGGCCCTGGCTTCGGCCATGCGGCCGAAGCCCGCGTCGAGGTCGGCGATCAGGTCGGCGGGATCCTCCAGCCCGACATGCAGGCGGATGCACGGCCCCTCGGCCTTCCAGGGCGTGGCGGTACGGAACTTCGCCGGGTTGTTCGGCATCGCCAGGCTTTCATAGCCGCCCCAGCTTTCCCCCATGGGGAAATACGCCAGCCCATCCAGGAACGCCGCCAGCTGTGGGCGCGTACACCCCCGCAAAACCAGTTGAAACAGCCCGGTCGAGCCCTTGAAATCCCGCTTGAACAGGGCGTGGTCCGGGTGGCTTTCCAGGCCGGGGTGGATCACGCGCGCCACCTCCGGCCGGGCTTCCAGCCAACGGGCGACGACCAACGCGTTCTCCTGGTGGCGGGCCAGGCGTACGGGCAGGGTGCGCAAGCCGCGCAGGGCCAGGTAATGGTCGTCCGGCCCGGCGCATTGGCCGGTCTGGCGGGCGTGGGTCTTGATCCGCAGGAACTGCGGCTCATCGGCGGCGGTGATCACGCCCATCATGGTGTCGGCATGGCCGACGATGTATTTGGTGGCGGCATGCACCACCACGTCGACGCCATGGGCGATGGCGGGGAAGAAGTATCCCGTGGCCCAGGTGTTGTCCAATAGGGTCGGCAAGCCCCGGTCCTTGGCCACGGCGACGATGGCCGGCACATCCTGCACCTCGAAGGTCAGCGAGCCCGGGCTTTCCAGATAGATCAGCGCGGTTGTGTCCCGGATCCGGTCGGCGATGCCGGCGCCGATGCGGGGGTCATAGAACTCAGCCTCCACCCCGAAGCGCTTCAGGACCGACTGGCACAGGATCCGGGTTGGCCCATAGGCGCTGTCGGGGATCAGGACATGGTTGCCGGCGGCGGCATAGGCCATCAGCGCCGTGGTCACCGCCGCCTGGCCCGAGGAGACCGAGACCGAGCGAAAGCCGCCCTCCAGCGCCGTCACCGCCTCCTCGAACGCCCAGGAGGTCGGCGTGCCGACCCGGCCGTAATTGACCGTGTCGAACGGGGTCTTGGACTTGGCCTCGTACGCGTCCAGCGTCGGCGACAGCACCGTGGACGCGTGATAGACGGGCGGGTTGACGATGCCATGGTTGTCGAACGGCTTCAGGCCGGCATGGGTCAGGGCGGTGTCGGGGTGTTGGGGCTTGGGCGGGTCGGCGGCCATGGCGTGGGCTTCGGTTTGGCGGAAACAGGCCCCTAGGTGCCATCCAGCCCGGCCCCGATGCAACCGCGTCCGCAACTGCCCCCTGTTCAGGCGGCGGGAATTGTTGCTAGATCATGCCCGAGCCCAAGCGGCTCGACCGGCCCCGGCCCAGACGGCCCGGGGCGATCGGCCGGGCCCCATCCCCCGACGGGGCCGCGCCTCTGGCCGTGGCCCCAAGCCTTGGGCGCCGGGGCGGGCCTCTGGCGCCACAAAACAAGCGAACAGGAAGGTACCTATGATGAAGAAATCTGCACTTCTGGCCTCGGCGGCGGTCCTGACCCTGGTGGTCGCGGCGCCGGCCTCGGCCCAGACCCTGGCGGCGGTCCAGGACCGTGGCAACCTGATCTGTGGCGTGTCGACCGGCCTGTCCGGCTTCTCCGCCGCCGACAGTGAAGGCGTATGGACCGGGCTGGACGTCGATGTCTGCAAGGCCGTGGCGGCCGCCATCCTGGGCGAGCCGAATGTGGAATATGTTGCCACCACCGCCGTGCAGCGCTTCCCGGCGATCCAGTCGGGCGAGGTCGACCTGCTGTCGCGCAACACCACCCATACCCTGTCGCGCGACACCGGCCTGGGTCTGAATTTCGGCCCGATCACCTTCTATGACGGCCAGGGCTTCATGGTCCCGACCGAGCTGGGCGTGAACTCGGCGCTGGAACTGGATGGGGCGTCGGTCTGCGTGCAGCCCGGCACCACCACCGAGCTGAACCTGGCCGACTACTTCCGCGCGAATGGCCTGAGCTTCGAGCCGGTGGTGATCGAGGAGTTGGACGAGCTGAACGCCGCCTTCTTCGCCGGCCGGTGCGACGTGTACACCACCGACCGGTCCGGCCTTGCGTCGATCCGGGCGTCGGCTGACAACCCGGCCGACTTCAAGGTCCTGCCGGAAGTGATCTCCAAGGAGCCGTTGGGCCCAGCCGTCCGCCACGGTGACGACCAGTTCTTCGACATCGTCAAGTGGACCGTGTACGCGCTGTTGGAAGCCGAGGAGCGCGGCATCACCCAGGCCAATGTCGACAGCTTCCTGGACAGCACCGACCCGTCCATCCAGCGGATGCTGGGGGTTTCGGCCGGCATGGGGGAGGCCCTGGGCCTGAGCGAGCAGTGGGCTGTGAACGCCATCAAGGCGGTCGGCAACTACGGCTAGATCTATGAGCGCAATGTTTGCCCGAACACGCCGCTGCAGCTGGACCGGGGCGTGAACGCGCTGTGGACCGAAGGCGGGCTGATGTACGCGCCGCCGATCCGCTGAAATCCAGGCCAGACCGCGGGCGGCCACCGCCCGCGCGTGTGACCTTTTGTTGCGGTGCCGGGATCCCTCGTGGATTCCGGCATTGCATTTTTCGAAGATCTATCATGTACAATGCGCAGTCGTATGCTGCGTCCGCGAACGGACGGGTGGGCTGCCCTTCGCGGTGCTGGCCAGATGGGCCAGGCCCGGCCGGCAAGCGTCGAGGTGTGACAGGGGAGGGAAACCGGTGGCGGTGATCGAGAATGACCGGGGCGGTGTCGGGGCCGGCGCCGCCAAGCCAAAACCCTGGAACGACCCCAAGATCCGCTCGATCGTGGTGCAAATCCTGTTTGCGGCCGGGGTCGTCGCCCTGTTCTGGTGGCTGATCACCAACCTGTTTTCCAACATGGCGGACCAGGGTATCGCCAGCGGTTTCGGCTTTCTGGATCGGGAAGCCAGCTTCGAGATCTCCGAAAGTCTGATCCCCTATTCGGCCGCCGACAGCTATGGCCGGGCCCTGTTCGTGGGCGCGCTCAACACCTTCAAGGTCGCGATCCTGGGCATCGTGCTGGCCACGGTCCTGGGCACGGTGGTTGGCATCGCGCGGCTGTCCAGCAATTTTTTGCTCGCCAAGCTGGCCTCGCTGTATGTGGAGGTGCTGCGCAACGTGCCGCTCGTGATCCAATTGATCATTTGGTACAATGTTTTGATCGTATCGGCGCCGGCCGTGCGGGATGCCATTGAGCTGCCCGGGTCGGTGTTCATCTCCAATCGCGGCATCAACTTCCCCTGGCCGTCGGACGAACCCGGCTGGACCTTCGCCATCGTCGGGCTGGGGATCGGCTGCGTTCTGGCATACGCGTTCTCCCGCTACGCCAGGATCCGCCAGGACCAGACCGGCCAGCAATTGCCGGTGTTCTGGATCGGGCTTGGCATCGTCCTGGGCACTGGCTTCATATCCTGGCTGCTGGGCGGGGCGCCCACCGGTCTGGAAGTGCCGGAGAAAAGCCGGTTCAACCTGCGCGGCGGCGCCAATCTGACCCCGGAATACTTCGCGGTGCTGCTGGGCCTGACCATATACACCTCGGCCTTCATCGCCGAGATCGTGCGCGCCGGTATCCAGTCGGTCTCCCAAGGCCAGTCGGAGGCGGCGGCGGCCCTGGGCCTGCGCCGGGGCCGGGCGTTGAGTCTGGTGATCCTGCCCCAGGCGCTCAGGATCATCATTCCGCCGACCACCAGCCAGTATCTGAACCTGACCAAGAATTCGAGCCTGGGCATCGTGATCGGCTATGCCGACCTGGTCTCGATCGGCAACACCACCCTGAACCAGACCGGCCAGGCGGTGGAGGTGATCCTGATCTTCATGTCGGTGTACTGGGCGCTCAGCATCGCCACCTCGCTGTTCATGAACTGGTACAACAAGAAAATCGCTCTGGTGGAGCGGTGAGGGACCGGAGGCCAAACCGATGACCGATCACGCACAAGCCGCCCCCGCCCAAGATGGCGTCTCCCAAATCCTGAGCCGTGCCGGGCAATGGGCCCGGGCCAATCTGTTCAACACTATCACCAACACGGTGATCACCCTTCTGATCCTGTTCATGTTGGTGCGGACCGTGCCGGCGATCCTGGACTGGATGCTGTTCTCGGCCACCTGGTCCGGCACCGCCGAGACCTGCCGGGCCGCCGGCGGCGCCTGCTGGGCGTTTATCGACGAAAAATACCGGATCATGTTCTTCGGCCTGTACCCGAACGACCAGCACTGGCGGCCGTTCATCGCCATGGTCCTGTTCTTCGGCCTGGTCGGTGTGTCGGCCAAACGGTCCTGGTGGGGCCCGAACATACTGTACATGTGGGCCGTCGGCGTTCCGGTGCTGGTCTGGCTGATGTGGGGCGGCTTTCTGGGCCTGACCTATGTGGACCACAGCCAGTTCGGCGGCTTGCCGCTGACCCTGGGCATGGCCTCGATCGGCCTGCTGGCGGCGTTCCCGATCGGCGTGTTGCTGGCGCTTGGCCGGACCTCCAGCCTGCCGGTGATCAAGGGGTTTTCGATCCTGTATATCGAGGCGATTCGCGGCGTGCCGCTGATCACCCTGTTGATCATGTCGTCGGTGGTGTTTCCGCTGTTCCTGCCCGAAGGCCTGAACCCGGACAAGCTGCTGCGCGCCCAGGTGGCGATCATCATGTTCGCCGCCGCCTATATTGCCGAGGTGGTGCGCGGTGGCCTGCAATCGGTGCCCAAGGGCCAGTATGAGGCGGCCGACTCCCTGGGCCTGACCTATTGGCGCAAGATGGGGCTGGTCATCCTGCCCCAGGCGCTGAAGGTCTCGATCCCCGGCCTGGTCAACACCTTCATCGGTTTCTTCAAGGACACCTCGCTGGTCATCGCCATCGGCCTGTTCGAACTGGTCAACGCCACCCGCAAGCTGGCCATGACCGACCGAGCGTGGCTGGGCATGTACATGGAAGCGTACTTCGTGGTGTCCATGGTGTTCTTGGTGCTGTGCTATGCCATGTCCAAGTACAGCCAGGATTTGGAAAAAGAACTGAACAAGTCTAACCAACGCTGATTGGGGCGTGAACAGGGGACCTGCAACCATGACCAGCACCGCACGCGCCCAGGATCCGGCGCCCCGCACCGGCCCGATGATCGAAATCCAGGGCCTGAACAAGTGGTTCGGGGACTTCCACGTCCTGAAGGACATCGATTTGTCCGTGGACCGGGGCGAGAAGATCGTGATTTGCGGGCCGTCGGGGTCGGGCAAGTCGACCATGATCCGCTGCATCAATGCGTTGGAGGAATTCCAGAAGGGCAGCCTGGAGGTGGAGGGCATCGCGCTCAACAACGACCTCAAGAACATCGACGCCATCCGGCGCGAGGTCGGCATGGTGTTCCAGCAGTTCAACCTGTTCCCGCACCTG
>CAYNRD010000113.1:0-6906 GCA_964399515.1 uncultured Mycobacteriaceae bacterium
GTTGCCGTAGCCGGTATCGATCAGAAACCAGCCGTCGCCATCGGCCAGCAGCCACAGATTGACGTGGTTGAGCCGAAACGGCAGGTCCAGGCGCAGCCACAGGATGCCGGGCGCCACCTCAAGGCCCTGGGCGGCGGGCGGCCGTTCGCCGAACGGGTAGCTCAGCGGGGGGTAGGAGGGTGCGACGGCACCTTCGGTCATATCAGGCCCCATGGCAGTGTGTGCGAAAACCGCGCGCACCCTAAAGCCCGCACCGGGAAAAAGGAAATGCCACAGGCCGGCGTTGCGGCCAGCTCAGGTTTGGGGCGGGCGCGGGCGGTCGCTCAGCCGGACCACGCGGGGGTCGGCATCGGGCGCGGCCTCCGCCGGCATCGGGCCCAGCCGCCGGTCCTTGAGCACGGCGTCCAGATCGGCCACGGGCATCGGCCGGCCGAAGATGTAGCCTTGCCCGTAGTCACAGCCGGCGTCGGTCAACGCCCGGACATCGGCCTCGCTCTCCGCGCCCTCGGCGACCACGTCCAGATCCAGGGCGTGGGCCAGGTCCACCACGGCGCCGACGATCAGGGCGCTGCGCGGGTCCGACATCATGTCGGTGACGAAGGATTTGTCGATCTTCACCGTGTCGAAGGGCAGGCGGTGCAGCCGATCGAGCGAGGAATAGCCGGTGCCGAAATCATCGATCGACAGCCGAACCCCTTGCGCCTTCAGCCCGGCCAACAGGCGCGCCACCGAATCGGTCTGGTCGATCAGCAGGGATTCCGTCACCTCCAGGCGCAGGCAGGCCGGGTCGATGCCACTGGTGCGCAGGGCGTGGGCCAGATGGTCGATCAGATGGGCGTCCTCCAGCTGGCGGCGGGAGACGTTGACACTGATGAACAGCGGGTCCTGGCCGTGGCGACGGGCGTTCAGGTGGGCCAGTTGCCGGCAGGCCTCCTCCAGCGCCCAGGCGCCCATGGGCACGATCAGGCCGTTTTCCTCGGCCAGGCTGATGAACTGGTCGGGGCTGACCGAGCCGCGGCGGTCATTGCGCCACCGCATCAAGGCTTCGAAACCGGCCAGGGCGCCGGTCGCCATGGACACCACCGGTTGGTAGTGCAGGTGCAGCTCATTGCGTTCCAAGGCCCGGCGCAGATCGCTTTCCAAGGCCAGGGAGTCGGCCACCGACGGGGTGCGCAGGTGATGCTCGAACACCTGCAGATTGCCCCGGCCCCGGCCTTTCGCCACCGACATCGCCAGCATGGCATCGGCCAAGATGTCCTCCGCCCGGGCATAGCCCGGCCCGCAGACCGCCACGCCAATGCTGGCGGTGGGGAAGATTTCCTGGCCGA
Organism: uncultured Mycobacteriaceae bacterium; assembly: GCA_964399515.1. Taxonomy (GTDB): domain Bacteria; phylum Pseudomonadota; class Alphaproteobacteria; order DSM-16000; family Inquilinaceae; genus CAYNRD01. The sequence goes on from CAYNRD010000113.1 coordinate 1,329, forward strand.
TCAGCATCATCGGGCGCTGGATCGCATCGCGGATGCCGGCGGCCAGGCGCCGCAGCCCGGCCATGTCCACATGGGGCGCGCCGACCGGGGCCAGGATGGCGAACTGGTCGCTGCCGATCCGGGACACCAGCGTCTCCGGCCCCATGGACTGCTCCAGGCGGCGGGCGCAGGCGATCAGCATGTCGTCGCCGGCGGCCTGTCCCAGGGTGTCGTTGATGGTCTTGAACCGGTCCAGGTCCAGGTAGAACACATAGTGCGGCGCCAGCTTGCCCGACCGGATCCGGGCCAGCTCCCCGCCCAGGCGCTCCATGAATTGGGCCCGGTTGGGCAGGCCGGTCAGCTTGTCGGTATAGGCATTCTGCTTGATCCGATCCTCGGCGTCCCGCTGGGCGGAGATGTCCGTGCAGGACCCGAACACCCGCACCACATGCCCGTTGGCGGTGCGCTCGGCCGTGCAAATGGTGCGCACGAACCGGCCGCAGGTGGTCCCGTCATCGACGCGGTAGTCCAGGTCGAACGGGGTTTCGGGGGAGGCCAGGAACCGGGCATAGGCATCGGTGACCCGTTGGCGATCGTCCGGGTGGACCAGGGACCACCAATCCTCCAAGGCGTCGCCAAGCCGGTCTGCGGACGCCCCCACCAGGGCCCGGATGCCGACGTCGAACTGGGTCGGCTGGCCCGCGACATGTTCGAACCAGCCGGTCCGCCCTTGCAGGTTGGCGACCGATTGCCACCGCCGCAGCCGGTCCAGGCTGCGCATGGCGTCGGCCACCTGCCGGCTGATCGGTGCGATCTCCCGGTATCCGCCGGCGGCGGCGGCCGTCGCCAGCGCCGCGGTCAGCGGCGACAGACCGTGGCGCACCACCATCGCCACCAGCAGGCCCATGGTCAGCGCCGCGGCGATGGCGGCGGCGACCACCTGCCAACGGGACGGGATGTCCATGGCACCGGCGGTGGGAATAGCCGGCACCAGGGTGACGACATAAAGCGGCCAAGAGGTGGTCGACAACGGCGAGACGCGGAACACATGCCCCCGACCGCGCAAGCTCACCATGCCTTGCTGGCCCGCCATCAGCACGGCGGGGCCGGGCTGTTCGGCGATCAGGCCGTCGATCGCGGCCAGCAGGGCACCGGCCCCCTCGGCGCCGTGGGACGCGGAGACCCCGGTGGAAATCGCCGGCATGGTGGATAGATAAACGCCGCCCGAATGGGAGATCAGCACGGCGTCGAACATCCAGGAGCCGCTGAAATCGGCCACCGCGCGCCGGAATTCGGACAGGTTCGCCGCCGTCTCCGGGGACAGATCCGCTTCGGCGACCTCGAAATCGGTCGGCATGAGGCCGTGCCGGATCATCAGGGTGCGCAGCCGGTTGGACAAGAAATTGGTTTGGCTTGTCATCTGGGCCGCCACCGCCCGGTCGGCGGCCCCCCGCGCCTCCTCCAGCAGGGCGACGCCCATCCCGGCCGTGGCCAGAAACACCCCCAAGGCCGTGGCCAGCCCCGCCACGAACGCCATGGAAATCCGATGCATGCACCACCCCCGAACCGCCGATGAACCCGCCAGCGCGGGGCCGGTCTTCCGCGGCCCTCCGCCGCCCTGGATGCCGGCTCCCCGTGGGCGATCCGTCCGCCGCCCAGTCGCAAGGCGGAGCCCCACCCCAAGGATCTCCGCCGGTTTCCCACCGATACCACCGTTTGAAATTATGGAAATCCCAAAGTGGACCCGTCACCCCAACACTGTGAGCGCGCCACCCCCGGCATGCCAAGAAAATTTGACGAAACGTTAAGAGAAATTGAAGGCGTGTCCGGGCCCGATGGTGCGGGCGCGACACGGCCCCCCGGTGCATACCCGCTGGGTGGCGAAAATGATGGGCGTTTGCGCCAAAGTGTGGTGGTGTCACTGTACGGTGCCGGATCGAATCCCCGTCGATATCGAGTCCCCGCCGATGACGTTTTGGCAAAGTCGCCCACCCCGAAGGCGGCGTGCATCCCCGGCAGCGTGCCAACCGTAGCTTGCGTGACTGATTTATGGTGCGGATCACCAAACATCGGCTTGCCGAAATCCATGACCTGATCGCCGTGTTGGCCAGCTTTCTGGCGGCCATCGCCTTGCGTCTGGGCGATCAGGCCGTGGCCCCCCCTGTTTTGGAGGGGCTGTGGCTCAGCCTGGTGGTGCTGGCCCTGTGTGCGGTGATGATGTTCCGGGTGTTCGGGCTGCACAAGGGCATCTGGGCCTACGCGTCGCTGCGGGATTTGCTGCAGATCACCAAGGCCACCACCGCGATCGTGTTTGCGTTCCTGGTCATCACCTTCCTGGTCAACCGTCTGGACGACGTGCCCCGCTCGGTGCCGGTGATCCAGTGGTTCGTGCTGCTGTTCATGCTGGGCGGGCCGCGCTTTGCCTATCGGCTGTATCGGGACCACCGTGCCCAAATGGCCGCCCGGCAGCGGATGTGCGAGCGGGAGCCGATCCTGGTGATCGGCAGCGGTGACCGAACCGATCTGCTGATCCGGTCGCTGGCCGCGAACCAGGACGCCTCCTATCGGGTGGTCGCGGTGCTGGATGACAAGGGCGGCCGGGTCGGGCGCAACATCCATGGCGTGCCGGTGGCCGGGCATTTGGACGCGTTCGCGGCGATCATCGACCGCTTGGCCGCCCGCGGCGACACGCCGGTGCGGGCGGTGCTGACAGTCGATCGCCCGCCGGGCGAACTGCGCCGGCTGTTCGCGCTGGCCGAACGCAAGGGCGTGATGCTGTCGACGGCACCGGACATCACCCGCTTCCCCGATCCGAGGGTCCCGATCAATCTGGAGCCGTTGAGCGTCGAAAAACTGCTGGGGCGCAGCCAGACGTCCCTGGATCGGTCGGCGATCGGTGCTTTGGTCAAGGGGCGGCGGGTACTGATCACCGGCGCCGGCGGCACCATCGGCTCGGAACTGGCCAAACAGATCGCCCGGCTGGCGCCGGAAAGCCTGACCCTGGTCGATCACGCCGAATACAATCTCTACATGATCGACCGGGCGGTCCGGTCCCTGGGCGCGCCCGGGGAGTATCAGGCCCATTTGCTGGACGTCCGCGACCCCGGGCCCGTCAACCGGGTGGTCGCCCGGGTCAAACCCCAGATCATCTTCCATGCCGCCGCCCTCAAGCATGTCCCGATCGCGGAGATGAACCCGATCTCGGCGGTCACCACCAACGTCATCGGCACCTGCAACGTCGCCGACGCCGCACTGGCGGCGGGGGTGGAGGCGATGGTGCTGATCTCGACCGACAAGGCGGTGCGGCCCAAGAGCGTCATGGGGGCGACCAAACGCGTCGCGGAGGCCTATTGCCAGGCGCTGGACGCCAGCGCCGGCACCGCCGCCAATGGCGGGCCGGAGACCCGGTTCCTGACCGTGCGCTTTGGCAATGTCCTGGGCTCCAGCGGCTCGGTGGTGCCGCTGTTCCGGGAACAGCTGGCCCAGGGCGGGCCGTTGACCGTGACCCATCCCGAGATGCGCCGGTACTTCATGACCGTGCATGAGGCGGTGGAACTGGTGCTGCGGGCGACCTGGGTCGGTTTGGGCCGGCCCGAGGATCGGGGCGGCATCTTCATCCTCGACATGGGTGAGCCGGTGCGCATCCTGGACCTGGCGCGGCAGATGATCCGCCTGGCCGGGCTGGAGCCCGAAAAGGACATCGACATCCGGTTCACCGGACTGCGCCCCGGCGAGAAGCTGAGCGAGGAGCTGCTGGACGAGGGCGAGGTCCGGCATCCGACCGCCGCCGACGGCGTGCTGACCGCGACCCCGCGGGTGATCGAGCGCGCGTTGCTGGAGCGGGCGATCCGCCAGCTGCAGGCGGCGGCCGGACAGGGCGCCTTGGACCGGATCACCAAGATCCTGGGGAACATCGTGCCCGGCTATGCGCCGGTCACGGACGCGGCGCCGGGCGTGGACCGCCCCTCACCGCCGACGCGGGAGGCGCGGCGCTGACCGGCGCCTTGGAAACCGCGGCATTGGTCTTGCTGGTGGTGGGGGCCTCGGCCCTGGGCACCGGGCTGCTGGTGCCGGCGGTGCTGGCCCAAGCCGGACGGGCCGGGCTGATCGACACCCCCAACGCCCGCAGCGCCCATACCCGCCCCACGCCCACCGGCGGCGGGCTGGCGGTGATGCCGGTCCTGCTGCTGTGCTGGTGTGCCGTTGCCTGGGCGATGGGCGATCGGTTCCTGCTGATCTCGGCCGTCGCCGCGGCCGGGCTGGTCGCCCTGTCGTTGGCCGATGACCGGCGCCCGCTGTCGCCGGGCCCGCGGCTTCTGGCCCATGGGCTGTGCGTGGCCGCCGGCCTCGCCGCCTTGCCGGCGCAGGCGCTGGTGTTCCAGGGGCTGTTGCCGCCCTTGGCCGACCGGCTGGTCGCCGGGCTGGCCTGGCTGTGGTTTGTCAACCTGTTCAATTTCATGGACGGCATTGACGGGCTGGCCGGGTCGGAGGCGGTGGTGATCGCGGGCGGCATCGCCCTGGCCGGCATCGGCTTGGCGCTGCCCGCGGCGGCGGTCATGGGTGCGTCGCTGGGGTTTCTGCGGTTCAACTGGCCGCCGGCGCGGCTGTTCCTGGGCGATGTCGGCAGCGTGCCGTTGGGGTTTCTGCTGGGCGCTTTGCTGCTGGCCGCCGCCGTGGCCGGGGCCTGGCCGTTGGCCCTGATCCTGCCGGCCTATTTCTGGGCCGACGCCAGCCTGACCCTGGCCGGCCGGGCGCTGGCGGGGGAGCCGGTCTGGCGAGCGCACAACGGGCATTTCTATCAAAAGGCAGCCCGGGCCTATGGCGGGCACCGGCCGGTGCTGGTGCGGGTGTGGGCGCTCAACGGTGTGATGGTGGCGCTGGCCGCGGCCCAGGCCTGGCTGGGCATGCCGCCCCTGGCCGCCGTGGCGCTGGCCGCGGCGGCCACCTTGGCGCTGATCCTGTGGTTCTGGCGCCGGGATCAAAACACCACGCCGTAAACCCGGTGGGTCCGGTCGGTGGGCGCTTCCGGCCGGGGGGCGATGGGCCAATCCCAAGACGTGCCACCCCCGGGCAGGCGGGCGCCGAACAGGGGGTCAATGCTGTCCGTCCCCTGTTCGGCCCAAGCGGTGTCGGTGATCAGGCATTTGACGCCGCGGCAGGCGCCAAGCCCGGCCAGATGGGCGCCGATCAGCGCCTGTTGGAACCGGGCGATCGCCGCCGGCGCCTCGCCACGCCGGTCCAGCCAGGCCGCCGGCAACAGGCCCAACTGGCTCAACAGGTTCAACGAGACGATCAGGCCCGCGTCGCGGTGGCGGCGGAACACGTCGGGCGGCGAGGGCGGGGTCACCGCGCGCCCGGACCGAAACACCGTCTCCACACAGTCGGTGACATCGGCGGTCTCCAGCACGACGGGACCCCAAGCCAGCGCCCGGCGCCGCGCCGGCGGCCGGTGCAGGATGTCGATCAGCACCACTTGGTCGAACCGGCCCGACAGGGTGTCCAAGGACAGGTCGTAATGCGCCCCGGAGCCCAGGATCACCGCCTTGCCCCCCGGCTCTGGCACGCGGTCGCTCGCCGCCCGCACCAGGGCTTGGCTGCG
>CAYNRD010000114.1:0-6859 GCA_964399515.1 uncultured Mycobacteriaceae bacterium
CCCCCCCCCGGTCGGCCTTGCGCGTCATGCCCCGTCCGGGGCGGGGCCGCGCGCCCGCGACCGGGGGGGCGAGCGGTGCGTCGGCCATGTCCTCGACCCGCGCCATGGCCGGGTCAGTCCCCGTCCTGGGACGGGCGGTTGCCGCGCACGATGGGGATGTCCAGGTCGCGGATCTTCTTGCGCAGGGTGTTGCGGTTCAGGCCCAGCACGGTGGCAGCCTTGATCTGATTGCCGCCCGTGGCGGCCAAGGTCAGTCGGATCAAGGGCTTCTCCACCTCCTCCAGCACCCGGTCATACAGGCCGGGCGGCGGAACGCCGGACCCGTGGAGCCCGAAATAATCCTTCAGGTGCCGCTCCACGCTCGCCGACAGCCCCTCGGTGACCGCGGTCGTGGCCGGGTCGGCGCCGTCGCCGCCGGCCAGTTCGCGCTCGATCACCTCGGTGTCGATCACCTCCTGGCTGTACAGCGCCGACAGGCGGCGCACCAAATTCTCCAGTTCACGGACATTGCCGGGCCAGCGGTGGCGCCGCAACCGGTCCATCGCGCCCGGGTCCAGAATCTTGCCGCCCAACCCTTCCGACGCCGCCCGGGTCAGGAAATGCTCGACCAGGGCCTCGATGTCCTCGACCCGCTCCCGCAAGGGCGGCAGGCGCAGCGGCACCACGTTCAGGCGATAGAACAAGTCCTCCCGAAAGGCGCCCTGGGCGATCAGTTGGCGCAGGTCACGGTGGGTGGCGGCGATGATCCGGACATCGACCTTGATCGGCGCGCGGCCGCCAACGGTGGTGTACTCCCCCTCCTGCAGGACCCGCAAAAGCCGGGTTTGGGCGTCCATGGGCATGTCGCCGATTTCGTCCAGGAACAGGGTGCCGCCGCGGGCTTGCTCGAACCGGCCGTCGGTCCGGGTGGTGGCGCCGGTTAACGCCCCCTTCTCATGGCCGAACAGCTCGGACTCGATCAGCTCGCGCGGGATGGCGGCCATGTTCAGGGCCACGAACGGCCCCGCCTTGCGCTTGCCGAAGTCATGCAGGGCCCGGGCGATCAGCTCCTTGCCGGTGCCGCTTTCGCCGGTGATCATCACGGTCAGATCGGCGTGCATCAGCCGGGCCATGACCCGGTAGATGTTCTGCATCGCCGCCGACCGGCCGATCAGGGGCAAGGACGGGTCGGGCCCCTGGCCGTCGTCATTGGCGGCGGCCGGCTCCCGGGGTCGCCCGTCCCGGCTGGGCGTGCTCAGCGCCCGGTCCACCGTGGCGGTCAGCTCGGTCAGGTCGAACGGTTTGGGCAGGTATTCGAACGCCCCTTGCTCATTGGCTCGGACGGCGGTCAGCAAGGTGTTGCGCGCGCTCATCACGATCACGCGCAGGTCCGGGCGCAGGTTGCGGATGCGCGGCAGCAGGTCCAGCCCGTTGCCGTCGGGCATCATCACATCGGTGATCACCAAGTCCCCCTCCCCGGCCTGGACCCGGTCCCAAAGGGCCGTGGCGGTGTCCACCGCGCGCACGGTGTGGCCCAGGCGCCCCAATGCCTGGCGCAGCACCGGCCGGAGCGCCCGGGCCACCTCGGCTACCAGTTTGGTGGCCGCGGTCATCGGGCGCGGCCGCCGCCCGACGCCGGCGAGCGCGGCAGCGAGACCGTGAAGGTCGTCGCCCCGGGCCGGGAGGAAAAGCCGATCACCCCACCGTGATCGTCGATGATCTTGGCGACGATGGCCAGGCCAAGTCCAGTGCCGTCGGATTTGGAAGATACAAAGGGATCAAAGAGGTAGGGCTCGATGTCTGGCGAGATGCCCGGGCCGTTGTCCTGGACGGTGATGGTGATCGGCAAATCGACGCGGCGGCCGCCGCCCGGCGCGCCGATGGCCACGCCGCGCCGGAAGGCCGAGGTGACCGTGACCTCGCCACCGGCGGCTTCGGCCGCTTCGGCGGCGTTCTTGACCAGATTCAGGAACACTTGCACCAACTGGTCGAAATTGCCGGTCACCGGCGGCAGCGACGGGTCATAGGCTTCCCGGACGCGCACCGCGCGGGCGAAGCCGGCCCGGGCCAGGCCCAACACCCGTTCCAGCACCTCGTGGATGTTGATGCTGGTCCCGGCCATGTCCGGCGGCGCCGAGAACACGTCCATGCGGTCAACCAAGCCGGTGATGCGGTCGGTCTCGTCACAGATCAGGCGGGTCAGCGGCCGGTCGGCGCCGGCGATGGTTTGCTCCAGCAACTGCGCCGCCCCGCGGATTCCCGACAGCGGGTTCTTGATCTCATGGGCCAGCATCGCCGCCATGGCGGTCATGGACCGGGCGGCGTTGCGGTGGGTCAGCTGGTTGTCGATCCGGCGCGCCACCGACACCTCGATCAGGCTGACGCTTACCGGATCGTCCCGGTTGCCGAGCGGGCCGGCCGAGACGATCACCTCATGCCGGCCGATCTTGGGGCTTTCCAGGACAACCTGGTGGTCGGAGATGGCGGTCAGGTTGTCCAGGGCATGGCGGATGATGGAAAAGATCGGGTTGTCGGCGGGCAGCCAGTCCGCCAGCGGCTTGCCGACCAGGCTTTGCTCACTGGTGCCGAACAGCATCTGAGCCGCCAGGTTGGCGAAGTGGATGTCCCCGCCCGGTCCCACCACCAGCACCGGATGGGCCAGCGCCTGGAGCACCTGGTGGGGATCAAGCGCCGGCGCGGGCGTAGCCTCGCCCGTGCCGGCGGCGGCACGGCGGCGGCGCAAGGGGGTCACCGTGCCGGAGGCGTTGGAGGCCTTCTTCATGGTCATGCCGCCGCCTGGGAGAGGCCGAACTGATCGGCGACCAGGCGCCGCAGCGCGCCGGGATCGGGCGCCGTGGTCGCCTGCCGGCGGAACCGCGCCGCACCGTCCCGCCCCCGGCCATAGGCGGCAACATGCTTGCGGAACACGCGGTGGCCCCGTTCGGCGCCGTAATGGGTCAGGGTCTCCTCATAATGCTGCAACAGGATCGCGGCCTCGGCCGGGGCACTGGGCTCAGGCGGCGGCGGCCGGCCCTCCAGATGGGCGATGGCCTGGGCGATCAGCCAGGGTCGGCCGGTGGCCGCCCGGCCGATCATCACCCCATCCGCGCCGCTGAGCGCGAGCGCGCGCTCGATGTCGGCCGCACCGGTGATGTCACCATTGACCACCACCGGCACGCCGGCCGCGGCCGCGACCGCCGCGACCGCCCGCCAGTCGGCCGAGCCCGAATACATTTGGCACCGGGTGCGGCCGTGCACGGTGATCAGCCGGACGCCGGCCCGACGGGCGCGGCGGGCGATTTCGGGCGCGTTCAGCCGTTCCCGGCTGTAGCCAAGCCGCATCTTAACCGTGACCGGCACGGCCACCGCCCGGGCCACCGCGGCCATGATCCGCTCGGACAAATCCTCGTCGGCCATCAGGGCCGAGCCGGCCAGCTTGGACACCACCTTCTTGACCGGGCAGCCGAAATTGATGTCGATCGCCGCGGCACCGCGGTCGACGCATAGCCGGGCCGCGTCGGCCATGGTCGCCGGATCATGGCCGGCCAGTTGCACGATCAGCGGCGCTTCCTCGGACGCGTGCTCGGAACAGCGCACAGAGCCCGCGGCACCGCGCAGCACCTCCCGGCTGGCGATCATCTCCGACACCACCAACCCGCCGCCCAGGCGCCGCACCGCCCGGCGGAACGGCCGGTCGGTCACTCCGGACATCGGCGCCAGGATCACCGGTGCCGCGTGGTCATGGGGGGCCAGCGGTAGGCGCGGCCTGAGGGCCAGACGGCGGGCGGCGGGATCGGGGGCGGGCACGGCCATGATCGAAAGGTCCAAGGGCGCGGCAGGGCCGACGCGGTTCGAAAGATTTGCCTAATTTTTCGGCACATTAGACCCCTGCCCGCGGCACCGCAATTGGGTTTGCATTTTCGGCCGCAAGGCCGCTAAGCAGGCGGCCCCACCGCAATCTGGCCGCCGCCATGCCTGGAACCTATGCCCTGATCGTCGCCGCCGGCCGCGGCCATCGCTTTGGCGGCCCGTTGCCCAAGCAGTACCTGCCCTTGGCTGGCCAGCCTCTGCTGCGGCACACTGTGGCGGCGTTCCGCGAGCATCCGGACATCGCCGGCACGGTGGTGGTGATCGCCGAGGCCGACCGGCCATTATACGATCGGGCGCTCGCCCCTGCCCTGGACGACGGCGGGCCGCTGTTGGAGCCCGTGATCGGCGGCGCCGACCGGCAGGCCTCGGTCCGGGCCGGGCTGGAGGCGCTGGCCGCCTTCAGCCCCGACGGCGTGCTGATCCATGACGCGGTCCGGCCGTTGGTGAGCGCGGCCGTGATCGGGCGGGCGATCGGTGCCTTGGCCAATCATGGCGCCGCGATCGCCGCGGTGCCCGTGGTCGATACCCTCAAACGCGCCCAGGACGGCCTGGCCGGGCAAACCGTGGACCGGGCCGGGTTGTGGCGGGCGCAGACGCCCCAGGCGTTCCGGTTCGCGCCGATCCTCGCGGCCCATCGGCGGTTGGAGGGCGCCGGGGCCACCGACGATGCCAGTTTGGCGGAACGGGCCGGGATGGCGGTTGCGCTGGTCGATGGCGATGAGGACAATTTCAAGGTCACGACCGGTCCCGACCTGGCCCGGGCCGCCCAGGTGATGAGGAGCCGCATGACCGCCACACCGCCGATCGACCTGCGGGTCGGCACCGGATACGACGTCCATCGGCTGGGCCCCGCCGGCAGTGCCGGCCATGTGCTGCTGTGCGGGGTTGCGGTGCCCTTCGACCGGGGCCTGATCGGCCATTCCGATGCCGATGTCGGCTTGCACACGGTCACCGACGCCCTGTTCGGCGCGATCGCGGACGGCGATATCGGCAGCCATTTTCCGCCGTCGGACCCGGTCTGGAAGGGGGCGGAGTCCCGCCAGTTCCTGCGCCACGCGGTCGAACGGGTTCGGGCGCGGCGCGGGGTGATCCTGAATTGTGACCTGACCCTGATCTGTGAGCGACCCAAGATCGGCCCGCACCGGGACGCTATGCGGGCCGTGCTGGCTGAGGTGCTGACCATCGGGGTCGAGCGGGTGTCGGTGAAGGCCACGACCACCGAGCGGCTGGGCTTCACCGGCCGGGAGGAAGGCATCGCCGCCCAGGCGGCGGTCAGCGTGCTGATGCAATGACCGGGAGGGATCCGATGGGTCTGGACGACGCGACGGTGGCCAAGGCCCAGGCGGTGATCGCCGCCGCCACGGCCCGGGGCGTGATGATCGCCACCGCGGAAAGCTGCACGGGCGGGCTGATCGCCGGTGCCTTGACCGCCATCGCCGGCTCGTCCGCGGCGGTCGACCGCGGCTTCGTCACCTATTCCAACCGGGCCAAGTCCGAGATGCTGGGCGTTCCCGACACCCTGATCGCGACCGAGGGGGCGGTCAGCGCGCCTGTGGCCCTGGCCATGGCCGAAGGCGCGCTGGCCCGCGCCGATGCAGGGCTGGCGGTGGCGGTCACCGGCGTTGCCGGCCCGGGCGGCGGCTCGGCCGAAAAACCGGTTGGCCTGGTGCATTTCGGGCTGGCCCAAGCCGGTGGCGCGCCCGTCGTTGCCCACCGGATCTTCCCGGGCGATCGTGCCGAGGTGCGCCGGGCGACCGTGGAGGCCGCCCTCGACCTGCTGCTGACCGCCCTCGACCGCCGGTGACGTGGCAGGATTGTCGTCTTGAGCAGTGCTGAGGCCGGTCGTGGTCGCACCCCGCACCCGTGTGGGCCGCTTCCCCGATCAATCCGGCGAGTTGTCCAGGCTTGTGTCCCGGACGATTTTACCTGTTACGGGGCGACCGGCGGCAACTAGGGACGGTTAAGACCAGAAATTGTGCCGTCCAAGCCGGTCCACGACACGGTGGCGGGATGTCTCGAGCATCGACGATGTCCGGGGGGGGCGGCCGGCGATTATGAAATTCGATGATCGGGCCAACCAGCGATCAAAATCCATGCTTGTCAGGTTTTATGATGTCTAGACGCGAGTTAGGACCGTGCGCCTAGTCTTTTCTGGGCGGCCACCGGCTCATACAGGTCCGCCGCGCGGGCCTCGAAGGCCGAGACCATGCGCTTGAACGCCTCGTTGAACAGCATGCCGACCAGCCGCTGCAGGGTCTTGGACTTGAATTCGAAGTCGACGAAGAAGTCGATCTCACACCCCTCCGGATGGGGGTTGAACCGCCAATGATTGTTCAAATGGCGCAACGGGCCTTCGATGTACTCCACCTCGATCGCTTCCTGCGGGGTTAGGGTGACGCGGCTGGTAAAGCGTTCCCGGAACATCTTGAAGCCGATCACCAAATCGGCGATCACGATGTCGTCCCGGCGCTCCTTGATCCGGGCGGCGGTGCACCAGGGCAAGAACTCGGGATAGCGGTCGATTTCCGCCACCAGGGTGTACAGTTGCTCCGGCCGATAGGGCAGGATGCGTTTTTCAGCATGGGTGGGCATGGCCCCTGGCCCCCTCACGGTTACGCGACAGTGACGCCCAATGTGGGCGCCCGGCCGGGCCGGTCACACCCCGTGCGACAGTTCAACCAACCGCATGGAGGGGAGACCGGCCAGCTTGGCGTCCCGGGCGGCCCGCAGGCGCTCGAAATCGGCGCCGGCATGGTAGGACGAGCGGGTCATCGGGGTGGCGGACACCATCAGGAAGCCCTTGCCGCGGGCGGTCCGGTCGAAGGTTTCGAAGGTCTCGGGGGGCACAAAGCGGTCGAGGGCGGCGTGTTTGGGCGTGGGCTGCAGGTATTGGCCGACGGTGATGAAATCGACATAGGCGGCGCGCAGGTCATCCATCACCTGGTGCAACTCGCCATCCTGCTAGCCCAGCCCAACCAACACGCCGGACATGGTGAAGATCGCCGGATCG
>CAYNRD010000115.1:0-6858 GCA_964399515.1 uncultured Mycobacteriaceae bacterium
CCGGGCAGGTCCAGACCGTCGGACAGGGCGGCCAGCGCCCAGCCCCGGTCCGGGTCCGGCGCCTCCCGGAAGTACCGCTCCAGAAGCGCCAGCTTGGTGTTGCGCTGGGGGCTGAACAGCAGCCCGTCGATCAGTTTGGAGAACGCGCGCATCGGCCGCCCGTCAATCCTCGGTTTCGTCCTCGTAGCCGACCATGCTCAGCGCCCGCGCCCGACGGCCCTCAAGGGCGCAGTGGCGGCACAGGGCTTCTTCCCGGCCGTGGGTCACCCACACCTCCGCGGGATCGACCTCGGCGATGGTGCGGGTCAGGTCGTCCCAATCGGCATGGTCGGAGATCACCAGCGGCAGTTCCACGCCGCGCTGCTTGGCCCGCTGGCGCACCCGCATCCAGCCGGACGCCATGGCGACCACCGGATCGGGCAGGCGGCGGGACCAGCGGTCGGCGATGGCGGACGGGGGTGCGATCACCACGGCCCCCTTCAGATCCTCCCGCGCCTGGCCGCGGGCGGGGCCGGCCTGAACGGCCCGCCAGTCCCCCAGGTCCCGGCCGAACTCCCGGTGCAGCCCGAACAGCTCCACCATGCCGCCATGCAGCCAGATCGGCCCATCGAACCCCGCCTGGCGCAGCAGGCCCGCGATCCGTTGCGCCTTGCCCAGATTGTAGCAGCCGATGACATGGGCCCGGTCCGGGAACAGGGCCATCGACGCCAACAGCTTGTCCATCTCCTGGCCCGGCGGCGGCAGGCGGAACACCGGCAGGCCGAAGGTCGCCTCGGTGATGAACACATCGCACGGCACCGGTTCGAAGGGCGGGCAGTTCGGGTCCGGATCGCGCTTGTAATCGCCGGAGACGACCACCCGCGACCCGGCATGGTCCAGGACCACCTGGGCGGAGCCCAGCACATGCCCCGCCGGCACCAGGCGCACGGTGACCCCGCCCATGGTGACCTCTTCGCCATGGGCCAGGGCCTGGAAGCGGCCATAGGCCCCGTCCCGATAGCGCACGCGCATGATGGCACCCGTCTCCGCCGTCGCCAGCACGGCGCCGTGGTTGGGCCGTGCGTGGTCGGCATGGCCGTGGGTGATCACCGCCCGGGCCACCGGTGCGACCGGATCGATGTAGAAATCCCCCGGTGCCACGTACAGGCCCTTGGGCGTGGGGTGGATCCACTGTTCGGGCCGCATCAGGCGGCGGCCTTCGCCCGGGCCACGGTCCCCAGGCAGTCCAGGTATTGATCGACCACCCGGTCCTGATGGTATCGGGCGGTGTAGGTGCGATGGCCTTCCGCGACCAGCTGCGCGGCCAGATCCGGGCTGGCCAGCACCCGGCCGATCGCCGCGGCCAGGGCATCCGCGTCGTCGCGCGGCACCAACAGCGCGTCCCGACCCGGGGTGATCATGGAGCGGGGGCCGTCTGAATCGGTGGCGACCAGCGGCACCCGATGCCCCCAGGCCTCCACCGTGACGGTGCCGAAGGGCTCGAACCGGCTGGGGAACACGCACAGATCCGCCGCCGCCAGCAGGGCCGAACGGTCGGTCCGCCAACCCAGGAACCGGACCCGGCCCACGATCCCCAACCGGTCCGCCTGGGCCCGCAAATCCGCCTCATCGGGGCCGGAGCCGGCGATCCACACATAGGCGCCCGGCACCTGGGCGACCGCGTCCAACAGCACGTCCAGCGCCTTGGCCTGGTGCAAGCGCCCCAAGGCCAACAGCAGCGGCGCATCCTCGGGGGTGTCGTGGGCGGCCCTTGGGACCGGCCCGGCCCCTTCATCGATCCGGCAAAAATTCGGGATCAGGGTCAGCTTCTCGGCGGGCCAGCCAGCATCGGTCAAATGCTGGTAGATCAACGGCGTGAGGGCGATCAGATGATCGAACCCCTGGTAATACTTGATGTTGTAGTATCCGCCGACCCGGCCGACCCGGGCGTAGGCGCCGGGCGGGGTCAGCACGCAGGCCCGCTTCAGCCAGCCCACCACCACATCGGGCTTGAAGCGCTGGAAGGCACGCTTGAGCCGCCAGCGGGTGTATCCATCCCACCCGCCCAAGAACGGCGGCGTCTCGAACGGCACCCCGCCAGCCGCCAGGCGGGCGACCCGGCCCGCCTCCCGCTTCAGCGCCACATGCTGGGGGGATCCGCGCTCATGCAGGGCCAGCGCCAAGGAGACACAGAACGTCTCCGCGCCGCCGCCCTGGGCGCTGGCCAATGTATGGGCGATGCGGATCACAGGGCCGGGATCACCCGCCGGACGATGCCGGCGGCGATGCGGGCGGTCTCGGCCAGGAAGGCGGAGAAATCCATGTCGCTGCCCTCCCCGGCCCGGTCGCTCAGCGCGCGGATCACCAAGGCCGGCACCCCGAAGCGTTCGGCCACCTGGGCGACCGCCGCCCCCTCCATCTCGATCGCCTGGCCGCCGAATTGGGCATGCAGCCGGTCCCGGGTGGCGACGCAGTTCAGGAACACATCCCCGGTCAACACCGTGCCCCAGGCGATCCTGGGCGGCCGCGCCTGGGCGTGGCCGGCGGCCTGGGCCGACAGTGGCGGCACGCCATAGCCCTCCAGCGCAGACCGCGCGGCCTGGGCCACGCCCGCGTCGATGGCATAGCCATGGGTCTGGTCGATGCCGGGCAAGGGCGGCACCCCCGGCTGGTAGGGGGTGATCACCTGGTCGATCAATGCGCCATAGTCATGCATCACCAACCGTTCGGCGATCACCACGTCGCCCACGTCCAGCCCGGGATCCAGCCCGCCGGCCACGCCCGAGAACACCAGCGCCCGCACGCCGAAGCGGTGGCACAGCAAGGTGGCGACCACGCCGGCATTGACCTTGCCGATGCCGGCCTCGACCGCGACCACGGCGGTGCCGGCCAGCCGGCCGACATGGAACTGGAAGCCGGCCAGATCCTCCCGCCGATCTTCCTCGAAGCTGTCGCGGAGGGCCGCGAACTCATCGGGGATGGCGGTGATCAAGCCCAGGGGGCGGTCGGCGGAGGTGCTCACGGCGGGGTCGGTGTCCCTTGACGCAGGAGGGGCTTGGTCTTCTGTTCGCTGTTCCTACCTTACAGCCCGCCACCATGTCTGCCACCGATCCCCTGCCGCCGCTGTTCGAAGGCTGGTTTTCCAGCCAAGGGTGGGCGCCCCACGCCCATCAGCTGGAGATGATCGCGTGTGCCCGGGCCGGGCGCAGCGCGCTGTTGATCGCGCCCACCGGCGGCGGCAAGACCCTGTCGGGCTTCCTGCCCAGCCTGATCGAACTGGCCGAAAGCCGCCTGGCCGGCGTGGCCGGGCTGAAGCGGGCCGGCATCGGCCTGCACACCCTCTATATCTCGCCGCTGAAGGCGCTGGCGGTGGACGTGCACCGCAATCTGGACCGGCCGATCGCCCAGATGCGCCTGCCGATCCGGGCCGGCAAGCGCACGGGCGACACCCCCCAGGCCGAACGGGACAAGCAGCGCCGGGACCCGCCCCAGATTCTGATGACCACGCCGGAAAGCCTGGCCCTGATGCTGTCCTACCCGGATGCGGGCGATCTGTTCGGCCACCTGTCCTGCGTGATCATCGACGAGCTGCACGCGCTTGGCGGCACCAAGCGCGGCGATCTGCTGGCCCTGGCGCTGGCGCGCCTGTCCCGGCTGGCGCCGGACGCGCGCCGGGTCGGGCTGTCGGCCACCGTCGCCGATGAGGCGGCCTTGCTGGCCTACCTGTCCAAGCATGGCACGGCCGCGGGCGGTGACGTCACCATCGTGCGCGGCCGCACGGGCGCCAGTGCCAAGGTCGGCATCTTGCGCACCGCCGAACGCCTGCCCTGGTCGGGCCATATGGGCCTGCACGCGGCCAAGGAAATCTACCAGCTGATCACGGGCCACGGCATCACCATCGTGTTCGTCAACACCCGCGCCCAGGCGGAAATGCTGTTCCAGGACCTGTGGCACGCCAATGACGACGCGCTGCCGATCGCCCTGCACCACGGCTCGCTCGATGCCGGCCAACGCAAGCGGGTGGAGGCGGCCATGGCGTCGGGCCGGTTGCGGGCGGTGGTCGCCACCGCCTCGCTCGATCTGGGCATTGACTGGGCGGCGGTGGATCTGGTGGTCCAGGTGGGCGCGCCGAAGGGGGTCAGCCGGCTGTTGCAGCGGATCGGACGGGCCAATCACCGGCTCGACCAGCCGTCCAAGGCACTGATGGTGCCCGCCAACCGGTTCGAATTCCTGGAATGCCAGGCGGCCCTGGACGCGATCCACGCGGGGGAACTGGACGGCGCGCCGGCCCCCGCCGGCGCCTTGGACGTGCTGGCCCAGCATCTGTTGGCCTGCGCCTGCTCGGCACCGTTCGATGCCGACGATCTTTATGGGGAGGTGACCAGGGCCGCCCCCTATCACGGACTGACCCGGGCCGAATTCGAGGACGTCTTGGACTTCGTGGCCACCGGCGGCTACGCACTCCGCGCCTATGAGCGTTACGCGAAGCTGAAGCAAACCGCCGACGGCCGGTGGGCGATCGCGGGGCCGTGGGTGGCGCGGCAATACCGCATGAACAACGGCACCATCGTCGAGGCAACGACCCTGAAGGTGAAGTTGGGCCGGGGCAAGGTGCTGGGCGAGATCGAGGAGTATTTCGCCCAAGGGTTGGTACCGGGCGACACCTTCATGTTCGCGGGGCAGTTGCTGGAATTCACCGGCATCCGGGACATGGCGGTGACCTGCCGCCAGGGTGGGTCGGGGGAGCCGAAGGTGCCGGCCTATGCGGGCGGGCGCCTGCCGCTGTCCACCTATCTGGCCGATCGGGTGCGGGCGATCCTGGCCGATCCCGGGCGGTGGGACGGGTTGTCGGACCCGGTGCGGGAATGGCTGGCGCTGCAACGGGCCCGGTCGGTGCTGCCGGCCCGGGACCGGCTGCTGATCGAGACCTTCCCCCGGGGCGGTAAGCATTACACGGTCGCCTACACCTTCGAAGGCCGCAACGCGCACCAGACCCTGGGCATGCTGCTGACCCGCCGGATGGAACGGGCCGGGCTGGGGCCGCTGGGCTTCGTCGCCACCGATTACGTGTTTTGCGTCTGGTCCCTGGACCCGCCGACGCCGGATGTGTTGGCGCGGTTGTTCGACCAGGACATGCTGGGCGACGATCTGGAAGCGTGGCTGGTGGAAAGCTCGATCGTCAAACGCAGCTTCCGCCATGTGGCGGTGATCTCGGGCCTGATCGAGCGGCGCCATCCGGGGCTGGAGAAATCCGGCCGCCAGGTCACCGTCAACGCCGACCTGATCTATGACGTGCTGGCCCGGCACCAGCCCGACCACGTGCTGCTGCGCGCCACCTGGGCGGACGCGGCCCGGGGGCTGATCGACCTGGCCCGGGTCGCCGATCTGCTGCGCCGGATCAAGGGCCGCATCGTGGTCAAGGCGTTGGACCGGGTCTCGCCCCTGGCGGTGCCGGTGATCTTGGAAATCGGCAAGGAGTGGGTCCCGGGCACGGCCCGGGACCGACTGCTGAAGGAGGCCGAGGACGACCTGTTGGCCGAGGCCATGCCCGAGCTGTTCGGCCAGGCCCGCGGCGACGGCCAAGGGGCGCTGCCGCTGTGACGCAACGGCTTGACGGCCCGGCCGCCGATACCGGGAGCGCCAGACATTAAGCAGTCTTTTACGATTATTTGTTTTGAAAGTAATCATCGCGTTCATCCGGACCCGGGCCGGCCCGCCGACCGACCATAACCCCGATCAAGGGATACTCCGCCGCGCCGACCTCCCCGCTTCGCACTTGCCGGATCCGCGCGCTCGCCATGGTGGCGGCGGCCAGTTTGGCCCTGGCCCCCGCGGCCCAGGCCAATGAATTCGCCGACACCTTGACCGCCTTGGCGGGCGGCGAGTTGGCCGCCTGGATCACCGATCCGGTGCTGATCAATGCCGTCAAGGCCGCCAATCAGGCCCGCGGCGGGCTGACCCCGGCTGAGATCGAGGCGCTGGACCAGGATTGGCGCGCCCAGGTCGGCACGGCGAACACCCCGCTGATCGACCAGGTCACCACCGGCCCGGCCGCCGCCAGCCCGGCGCGCCGCGGCTTCAGCCTTGGCATCACCTTGGGCCTGTGGTTGAGCCTGGTCCTGGTGGTCGCCTTCGCCGTGCTGACGATCTTGAACGACCGCGCGGCGCGCGCCCAGACGTTGGCCCTGGCCGAGGGCGGCTTTACCCGCCTGATCACGCTGCTGGCGCCCCAGATGGGGGCGTCGGTGCGCTTCGGCAACGAGGCCAACCTGACCGCCCTGTTCCAGCCCTTCCTGGACGATCCGTCCCTGCCGCTGACCGCGATCGCCGCCTTGCGCGCCGATGGCACGGCGGTGGCCGTGGCCGTGTTCCAGGGCCACCTGATCGCCCAGCGCCGCATGGCTGATGAGCAGGCACGCAGGGAAACCGAACACGCCGTCCGCGAACAGGCCATGCGGACGGATCTGGCCATGAATTTCGAGGCGGCGGTGGGCTCCATCGCCGACACGGTCAGCCACCAGGCGGATCATTTGAAGACCCTGTCCCGGTCCCTGGGCAACAACGCCACACAGGCCACGGACCTGTCGGGCGCCGTTGCGGCGGCGGCCGCGTCCAATGCCGATGAGGTGCGGGCGGTGGTCGCCTCGGTCACCACGCTCAGCGCCACCATCCAAAGCGTCGCCGAACGGGCCGATCAGTCGGCCCGGATCTCCGAACAGGCGGTCAGTTGCGCCCATGACGCCGACCGCACCATCGGTGAGCTGAAGGTGGTCGCCGGGCGGATCGGCGACATCGTGGGCCTGATCGAGGACATCGCCGAACAGACCAACCTGTTGGCCCTGAACGCCACCATCGAGGCCGCCCGGGCCGGCGATGCCG
>CAYNRD010000116.1:0-6818 GCA_964399515.1 uncultured Mycobacteriaceae bacterium
GGCCGGATCGGGCGACGGGCTCGGGATTGGGCCCGGCGACGGGCCTGGGACTGGGTCCGGTGCGGGTTCGGGATCCGGTTCCGGGGGCAATGACGGCTCGGGTTCCGGCTCCAGGATAGGGTCCGGTGCCGGGATGCTGGGCTCGGGTTCCGGTTCGGGTGCCGGGACGAGCGGTTCCGGGGTCTCATCAGCCTCCTCGGCACCGGCGGCGCCGGCAACGGCGCCATCGACGATCACCGGATCCAGCACCCCCGGCGCATCGGGCGCGCCGGGCACCGGAGCATCCAGATCGGGGGCCGCGGGCGCCGGCGCGGCGCCGGGGTCCAGCGGATCCTCGACAAGACCGAGCCCGCCATCATCACCGTCATCGGCCGCGATCAGGTCGGGCTCGTCCGCACCGCCCTCTGGCTCCGGGTCTGCCTGCGGGCCCACGGCATCGGTGGCGGGGTCCGCGGTCCCTGGACCGAACAGGTTTTCCTGCTCGGCGGGCTCTTGGGTTAACGCGAACGGGTTCAGAGTGATGGAAACTTCGGGGCCCAAGCCGCCCGACGGGTCCCCGAACGCGGCCTGACCCTCCTCCGGCCCCACCTCTTCGCCATCCACCGAACGGTCGAGTGCGTTCACCTCCGCATCGATCTCGTCCACATCGTCCAAGATCTCCGCGTCGCGCACGGCCACATCGATCTCTTCGAGCCCGGTGAGTTCCTCCGCCTCGTCCTCGGGAGGCTCGCCGACCACGGTCGGGGTGAACACGGCCGGCACCTCGACCTGCAGCGGTTCCCCGTCAACACTGTTGGTGAGTTGGTTCTCCGCCTCGGGCTTGTCGTCCAACGGGTTTTCAGCCGCCGAGAAGTTCAGCAAATCCTCTTCACCCTGTTGACGGTTCGCTTCCGCCTTTTCGGCATCCGTCTTGGGCGTTCTGGGATCGTCCACCATGGAACCGGGTCTTTCGTTCGTCGTTACGGTCGCGGGCGGCGAAACCACCGCCCCCACCACATCACACCCTAACGTATGATGAATTTATCTAAAATGCACGATAAGTTTGTTGCCGATAGCCACAAATGTGGTATGTACCATGCGCAGGCCGAAAAGGCTGTGATGGATGAACGCGTTTCGGGCCATTCTGGGCCGAAACGGCCGTGCCGGACAAAATGTGATCGGCCCGGGGACGGAAAAACCCGTCCATCACCGTTATGCGCATTGGGATGTCAGACCCGTGCGCCGAACAGATATCACACCTATGCAAGAAATGGTGCCGCCCGCCGACACGGTCTTGTCTTGGGCGGCGTGGAGTCGGGGCTTCCCCAGGGATTCAGGTTGCGCTGTCTTTGTCATGCCTGTGTCACCATTTGGGTGTGAGTCTTCCTGTACCCGATGTGGGATTATCCGTTAACCCGGACGCAGCAGAAACCATGCCAATGATGAACGGCCCGCAGCCCTTGACCCGCCCAGATGCGGGGGACGCCAATCATGGCTAGGGGTTCCCTCACCGGTGCGGAGGCGCTGGCGCAGGTCCGGCCGGCGGCGCCTGGATGTGCTGATCCCGGCCTTCGCCATCAACCTGATTGGCTTGGCGCTGCCGATCGTGGTGCTGCAGGTCTACGATCGCATCCTGCCCAATGTTGCCTTGGATACCTTCTCCCTGCTGATGGGCGGGCTGATCATCCTGGTGGTGGTGGAGGCGTTCCTGCGCGTCGGCCGGTCCTGGGTGATGAGCTGGATCGGCGCCCGCTTCGAATATGCCGCCAGCATGGCGGCATTCGACCGGCTGTTGGCCATCGATGTATTGGCCTATGAGAAGGAGGCGTCCGGGACCCATCTTGACCGGCTGCAGGGCTTGGATGCAATTCGGGATTATTATTCCGGCCAGGCCGCCACGGTGGTCGTCGATCTGCCCTTCGTGATCGTGTTTCTGGGCTTGATTTATTTCATGGCCGGCTGGCTGGTGGTCGTTCCCCTTGGGCTGCTGATCCTGTTCAGCGCGATCGCCCTGTATCTGGCCCAGAAGAGCCGGGTGGCGGTTGAAAAGCGCACCGACTTGGATGACCGCCGGTACAATTTCGTCATCGAGGCGCTGACCGGCGTTCACACGGTCAAATCCATGGCCATGGAGCCGTTGATGATCCGCCGCTATGAGCGGCTGCAGGCCCAATCCGCCGACGCGGTGCGGGACCTGTCCGAGCGCACCACCTTGAGCCATGGG
The DNA here is from genome assembly GCA_964399515.1 of uncultured Mycobacteriaceae bacterium. GTDB lineage: Bacteria > Pseudomonadota > Alphaproteobacteria > DSM-16000 > Inquilinaceae > CAYNRD01. The sequence goes on from CAYNRD010000116.1 coordinate 2,204, forward strand.
CTGGGCATGGCGTTCTCCCAGATCGCCATGGCCGCCGTGGTCGCCGTGGGAGCGGTGCCGGCCATGAACGGGGATCTGTCGATCGGAGCGCTGGCGGCGGCCACCCTGCTGACCGGCCGGGTGCTGCAGCCGGTGCTGCGGGCCATGGGCATCTGGACCCAGTACCAGCAGGTCACCTTGGCCAAGCAGCGCATGGACGAAATCTATGACCTGCCGCTGGAACGGGAGGTACCGGGCAGGGCGCGGCCGACGCTGGCCGGGCGGATCGTGTTCGAGCGGGTGTCGTTCCGGTACACCGAAGACGGGCCCTTGCTGCTGGACGGTGCCGATCTGGTGGTCGAACCGGGTGAGACGGTTGGCTTCACCGGCGCCAACGGGGTCGGAAAGTCGGCCGTGTTCGGCCTGGTGCTGGGGCTGTTGAAGCCAACCGGCGGCCGGATCCTGATCGATGATGTCGATGTGGCCGATATCGATCCCCACCACCTGCGCAGCCAGATGGCCTACATGCCCCAATACGGCGCTCTGTTCCAGGGCACGCTGTTGGAGAACATGACCAATTTCCGCGCCGGCGAGGCGATCCCCGAAGCGGTGCGCCTGGCCCAGCACCTGGGGCTGGAGGACGCGATCACCCGCCTGCCCAACGGTCTGGATACCCGCGTCGCCGACAGCGCCGTTGAAACCCTGCCCGACGGGGTGCGCCAGCGAATCGTCATGGTCCGGGCGATGGTCGGGGATCCGCCGATGATCCTGTTCGATGACGCCAACACGTCACTGGATCGGAAGGCGGACAACATCGTCCGGTCTTATTTCGAGCGGATCAAGGGCACGCGCAGCGTGTTGCTGACCACCCACCGGCCGTCCCTGCTGAGCATCTGCGATCGGTGTTTCCGACTGAACGAGGCGGCGTTCGAGCCGATGCCGGTGCCGCGTGCCGGCGCCCGGGCGGCCCTGAAGGATGACCCGGGCCCGGCCCCGCTGGGCACCGCCACCCGGAGCCTGGCCGACACGCCCCTGGCCGCGGGAAGGATCGCGTCATGACCCTGGAGGCCGCCGAGGCCCGCCCGCTGCTGAGCGGCATGGACGCGCTTGCCTCGGCACTGCGTGACCAAGGGGATACCCGGCTGGGCAATGCCTCGGCCTTCGCGGGCTGCCTGATGCCGCTGTTGCAGGCCCTGGGCTGGCGGGGCAGCGCCCGGGACGTGGCCGACGCCTTGCCCCACTTCGCGTCCAACCTGGATATGGTTGAGTTCCGCAACGTCCTGGTCACCTTGGGCTATGAAAGCCAGGCCCGGCGTACATCCTTGCGCCTGGTCGATCCTCGGCTGATGCCGTGCCTGTTCGTGCCCGATGATGGCGGCGCGCGGGTGCTGCTGGCGCGGGAGGACGACCGTGTCGAATATGTCGATGGCGATACGGTGCAAACCCGCATCGGCACGGTCGATGGCCGCCGCGGCACCGCGATCTTCTTCACCGAGGCCGACCCCGCCGAGCGGGCCGCCGCCCAGGCCGGCGGTCGCCAGAACTGGTTTTCCTTCGTCATCCGGCGCTTCCGCCCGGTGATCGCCCGGTTGCTGGTGGTCAGCCTGTTCCTGAACCTGCTGGCCCTCTTGGTACCGCTGTTCATCATGGTGACCTATGACCGGGTCATCGGCGCCCGGGCCCAGGACACGCTGATCTATCTGGCGATCGGCATCGGCATTGCCTTTGCCGCCGATGTGGTCTTGCGCGTGATCCGGTCCAAGGTGATGGGCTGGGTGGCCGGCCGGCTCGACTACGTGTTCGGGACGGAGAGTTTCCGGCAAGTTCTGGGCCTGCCGCCAGGGCTGACCGAGCGGGCCACGGTCGGCGCCCAGGTCGCCCGGCTGAAGGAGTTCGAAAGCCTGCGGGAATTCTTCACCGGCCCCTTGGCCAATGTGGTGTTCGAACTGCCGTTTCTGATCATCTTCATCCTGGTGATCTGGGCGATCGCCGGTCCGGTCGCGTTCGTGCCGGTGGTGATGATCGCCGCCTTCTGCGTCTTCGGTGCCGTGTTCGCGCCCATGCTACGGGATGCGGTGGAAAAGGCGTCCAAGGCCCGGGCCGAACGGCAAAGCTTCCTGGTCGAAAGCCTGGCCAATCTGCGCGCGGTCAAGGCCGGTGCCGCCGACCAAATCTGGCGGGACCGGTACCGGTCGTTGCTGTCGGGCTCGGTGATGGCCAGCTATAAGACCGGCCGACGCATGGTGGTGCTGCAGACCATTTCCCACTCGATCATGATGGTCGCCGGTATCGCGGTGTTGGGCCTAGGCACGCTGCGGGTCCTGGAAGGACAGATGACCGTCGGCGCCTTGGTCGCGACCATGGCGCTGGTCTGGCGCGTGCTGGCGCCCCTGCAGGCCGGATTTCTGGCCTTCTCCCGGTTGGAGCAGGTCCGGCATGGCATCCGGCAGTTGAACGCCTTGATGCAGCTGCCGCCCGAGCGGCGACACGTGAAGTCCTCCGTGCTCAGCCGGGATGTGCGCGGCCAGATCTCCTTCAGCCGGGTCAGCTTCCGGTACAGCCAGGACACCGACCCCGCCCTGCTGGGCGTGTCGTTCAACGTCCAGGCGGGGGAAATGGTGGCCGTGATCGGCAACAACGGCTCTGGCAAGTCCAGCTTGTTGAAGCTGATCGCGGGCCTGTATCAGCCCCAGGCCGGCCGCCTGGCCATCGACGGGCTGGACCTGCGCCAGATCGACCCCGTGGCCTTGCGCCGGTCGGTGGCCTATGTGCCCCAGCACCCGCATCTGTTCCACGGCAGCATCTCCCAGAACCTGCGCCTGGCCGACCCGACCGCCACCGATGACCAGTTGGCGCGGGCCGCGGCCGAGGCGGGCGTGCTGGACCGGATCCTGCGCCTGCCCAAGGGGTTCGAGACCCGGCTGGGTGACAATTCGTCCGTCCATCTGCCCTATGGCTTTGCCCAGCGGCTGGTGATGGCGCGGGCCCTGATCCGGGACGCCTCGATCCTGCTGATGGACGAACCGGCCCGGTCCCTGGACGATTCGGGGGATTTGGCGCTGATCCAACTGTTGAAGCGCCTGAAGCGACGCACCACCATCGTCATGGTCAGCCACCGGCCCAGCCATATTCGGCTGGCCGACCGGGTGATCGTGATGGATCAGGGGACCGTCCGCTATATCGGCGCGCCTGCCGATGCCCTGCACGCCATGCAGTCGCTGGCTGCGTGACGCACCTTTGATGGGAGCCTTGCCAAGACCATGCCCACCGATTTGACCGCCGCCGCCGATACGCCCCCCGCCGCAGCCCGGGGCGGGGTCGCCCTACAGCCGAACCGCCTGTCCGGCGGCAAGGCCGATGCCCGACACCTGATCCAGTCGATCCGGCTGGAGGAGGCGGGGCCGCCCATGGCGCTGACCATCGCCATGATGACCATCGCGGCGCTGTTGCTGGCCGCGATCGTCTGGGCCTATTTCACGCCGGTGGACGAGGTGGCGAAGACCGCCGGTGAGGTGATCCCGGATGGATCGATCAACGCCGTCCAGCATTTGGAGGGCGGCATCGTCGAGCGGATCGCCGTGAACGAGGGCGAGGAGGTGGTTCAGGGCCAGCTGCTGGTCGGCATGTCGCCGACCGCCTACCAGGCGGAGTTGGACCAGATCCTGGCCCGGCGGGCCGGCCTGCGGCTGGAGGCCGAACGCCTGCGCGCGGTCGCCGAGGGGCGGCAGCCGGACTTCGACGCGGTGGTGGACGGCTATCCGGCCCTGAAAGCGGACCAGCGGGCGTTGTTCCAATCCGCCGGCGCCAATCTGGGCCAGCAGGTCGAGATCCTGGAGCGCCAGATCGAGCAGCGGCGCACCGAACTGGCCCTGCAGCGCAACCAGTTCTCCAGCATGTTGAGTGAGATCGAGATCCTGCGGGAGGAACTGGCGCTGCGCCAAGGCCTGTTGGAGCGGGGGCTGATGTCCCGGATCTCGGTCTTGGACACCCAGCGGGAACTGACCCAGGCCGAGGGGCAAAACCAGGAAGTGCGCGACGCGATCGAGCAGACCCAGGCCAGCCTTCAGGAAGCGCTCGTGCGCCTGGAGGAGTTGAGCAGCCGCACGGTGACCGATTCCCGCGCCCAGTTGAACGCCGTCACCGGCGAATTGGCCGAGGTGAATGAAGCGATCCGCACCCTGGAAGACCGGGTCGATCGGGTCGAGGTGCGGGCGCCCGTCCAAGGCATCGTCAAGACGCTCAACGTCAACACCATCAACCAGGTAATCCAGCCGGGTGCCACGATCCTGGAACTGGTGCCGACCGGCCGGGAACTGGTGATCGAGGCCCGGGTGCGGCCGCGCGACATCGGCCATGTGGTGATTGGCCAGCGCGCCGATGTCCGGGTGACCTCCTATGACTTTGCCCGCTTCGGCAGTGTCGAAGGCAGCGTGCGCCAGATCTCCCCCTCCACCTTCCTGATTGAGAACAACCAGCCCTATTACAAGGCGATGATTGAGCTGAGCCAGGACCATGTCGGTGACGTGCCGGGCAGCAACCGGATCATCCCGGGCATGACCGTGGAGGCGGACATCATGACCGGCAGCAACGCGGTGCTGGACTACCTGCTGCGCCCGATTTTCCGCGGCTTTACCCG
>CAYNRD010000117.1:0-6812 GCA_964399515.1 uncultured Mycobacteriaceae bacterium
CGCCAGATCGGACAGGGCACCGGTGACCGCGTCCAGATCCATGAGGCCGGCCAGATCGCCCAACACCACCGTCACCGCCACCCGGCGTTTCAGGAGCCGCAAACCGGCCATCAGCCGCGGTGTATCCTTGCATTCGGCCAGGGTGTCCCAGGCCTCCCGCCGAAGGGCGGTCAGCGTCTCCCCGGGCGGGGCGGAGAGCACCCTGGACAGAAAGGCCGGCTCCGCCGCGATCATGGCGGACACATGCGGGCTCAGATCCAGGGCCGGGCGCAGCCAGGCATCGACGGCGCCGTCAAGCTCGGGCACAACCGGATCAAGGGCGCCGGCGGAAGCGGCGGGGTCTGGGCATGGGGCCAGGGTCGGAGGGCCTTGCCGCCAAACGGGGTTGATCATGGAGTTTCTTGACCTGCCACGGGATGACCGCGCGCCATGATGCACCGTTCGACGGCGATCTTCCTGGAAATTGTCTTCACCGCCCTTTTGGTCGTGGCGATCGGGGTGGCGCTGTTGGGCTATCGACTGGCCCAAGGGCCGCTGCCCTTGCCCATCTTGACCACCCAGCTGGAACGCGCCATGGCGACGTCGGACGTCCGGCTGCGGGTCGGCGCCACCTTCCTGGAATGGGACAGCGTGTTCGAGCCGCCGTCTCTGCGGGTCACCGACGTGGCGCTGACCGACCCGGATGGTGACCGCATCCTGGACTTCGCGGCCATGTCCGTGTGGTTGAGCCCGGCCGACCTGATCCGGGGGCAGCTGGCGCCGTCGCGCTTGCGGCTGCAAGGGCCGGAGCTGGTGTTGACCCGCTTCGCCGATGGCGGGGTGGCGGTGGATTTGGGCGACCGGCGCCTGGGCCGGGTTGGCGCCGGCGGCGCGCCCGCCGACAATGCCGGGCTGGTGACCCGGTTCCTGACCGCCCTGGAAGCTGGCCCGGAAGACCGGCGGGACGGCACCGCCAGCGCCATGGCCGCCCTGGACGAGGTGTCGCTGACCGATGGCCGGGTGACCATCCTGGACGACGCCACCGGCCGGGTGGTGCGGATCAGTGACGCCGATATCCGCCTGGCGCGGGGCGAGGCCGAGGGCGTGATCGCGACCGAACTGTCCGGCCGGGCCGAGGGGTTGGGCCTGGATCTGGGCCTGGTGGCCAGGGGCGGCATCACCATCGCCGACGGCGCGGTCGATGGCATCCAATTGGCGGTGGTCGGGCGCCTGCCGGTCGAAGGGCGGGTGGCGGAGGTGGAGGCGCGGCTGGATTTCGATCCGCGCGGCATTTGGCGCCATCCGCTTTCGGACCTGTCCCTGCAGGTGCGGGAGGTGGTGCCGGCGGATTTCGCGGCCCTGGACCCGCTGTTCGAACAGTTGGCGCCCGTGGACGCCGTCCTGTCCGGACGGGTCGACCTGACCCTGGACGCGACCGGGCGGCCGCTGGCGGCGGCGCTGGATCTCAGCTCCGGCCCCGGCGCCATCGTCCTGCCGGCCTATTACGCCCAGCCGCCCAGCTTCGCGCGCATGGCCTTGGATGCCGTGGTGCATCTGCACACCCGGCGCGCGGAAATCCGGCGGGCGCGGCTGGATCTGGGCGGGCCGACGCTGACGGTCGCGGGCTCCTTGCGCGATCGGCCCGATGCGGTCTCGGTCGATCTGACCGTCACTGGCGACCGGCTGCCGGTCGACCTGGCCCGGGTCTACTGGCCGGCGGGCCAGATGGTGGTGACCCGCAATTGGGTGCGCGGCCGCCTGTTCGACGGCGTGTTCACCGGCGAAACCCGCGTGGCCGCCCAGGTGTCCAAGGTGGGCGACTCCCCCCAGGTCACGGCGCTGCGCGGCGATTTCCAATTCGAGAATCTGAGCGTGCAGTTCCTGAACGGCGTGCCCCGGATGACCGATCTGGCCGGCACCGGCCGGATCTTCCGCGACCGGCTGGAGATGACCGGCCGCACCGGACGCCTGGACGGGCTGGTGATGCAGGGCGGCAGCCTGCGCATCGCCGGCCTGGACCGGTCCGGGCCGAAGCCGATGACCATCGAGGTCTGGGGCCATGGCGACCTGTCCGACGGGTTTCGGGTCTTGGACGCGCCCCGGTTCGGATACATCACCCAGGTGGGCCTGGACCCCGAGCGCGCGTCCGGGCCCGGGGCCATGCGGTTTCGGGCCGACATCCTGCTGCAGGATGAGATCACCACCGAGGATGTGCGGTTCTCCGGCACGGTCGCGCTGCAAGATGTCACCATCGGCGAGGTATTGGACGATATCTGGCTGTCCGGGGTCACCGGCCAGCTGGAACTGACCGGCCAGGGCCTGACCATGACGGGCACCGGCATTGCCAATGGCGTACCGGCGGAGTTGGCCTGGCGGCAGATCTTCGGCCGCCAGGGCCCGTTTCGGGCGCGGATCGACGCCCGCGGGCGGTTCGACCAGGCCGACGCCCGGGCGTTAACCTTGCCGGATTTGGCCTTCCTATCCGGCGAGGCGGAGGTCGAGGCCACCTATTTCGACCGGTCGGCGGAGGATCGCACCATCCAGGTGGTCGCCGACGTCACCGATACCGGCATCGAGGTCTATCCGCTGTTGTACGAGAAACCGCCCGGCGCACCGGGGCGGCTGCTGTTCACGGCGGTGATCGACGGTGATCGGGTGGCGCGCCTGGACGATCTGGTGCTGACCGCCGATGACCTCACCGCGGACGCGGATCTGGTCTTGAACCCCGATGGCTCCCTGCGGTCGGCGCGGGTCAACCGGGTGATCCAAGGCCATAATGATTTGTCGGCGGAACTGCAGACCGGCCCGGACGGCCGCTATGTGGTCACCGCCACCGGCCAGCGTTACGACGCGGCCCCGTTCTATGACCAGTTGGGGGCCAGTGCCACGGCCGTGGTGCCCGATCTGGCTGCCCCGCCCGACGACCCGTTCGCGGACATGACCCTGCGCGTGACCTTGGACCGGGTGCGCCTGGCGGATGATCGGGAGCTGCAGGCGGTCGAGGGGCGGGCGATCCGGGCCGGAGGGGACTGGGTGGACATCACCGGCGCGGGGCGCAGCGGGCCCGATGAGCGGCACCGGGTTCGCTTCCAGTACCAGCCGGACGCCGATGGCGGCCGCGATGTGCAGATCGAAGCCAGCAACGCCGGCTCGTTCCTGGATGTGCTGGAGATCTTCTCCAATGTGGAAGGCGGGCGGGTGCTGGTCACCGGCAAGCGGCCGGACCCGTCCGGTGCCATCCTGGGCACGGCGGTGATGAGCGATTTCGAGATCACCGAGGCGCCGGCGGTGGCCCGTCTGCTGGCCGCGGTCTCCCTGACCGGCTTGGGGGAGATCCTGGGCAATGACGGCTTGAACTTCGATCGGCTGCAAACCGAGTTCGAGTACACGCCGTCCAAGCTGATGCTCAGCGGCGGACGCACCCGGGGCGGCGCCTTGGGCTTGACCTTCGACGGCGAGATCGGCCTGGCCGAGGATGGAGACATCGCCATGGCCGGGACCATCATTCCCGTGGCCGACATCAATGAGTTCATCGGCGCGATCCCGATCCTGGGCGATTTGCTGACGGGTGGCGACAGCGGTGTGTTCGCGTTCAATTACCGCATGTTCGGCCCCCGCACCGACCCATCGGTCAGCGTCAATCCGCTGTCGGTGCTGGCACCCAGCTTCCTTCGGCGCCTGTTCCTGTTCGACGCGCCGGTGACCAGCGGGGACTCCGTGCTGGGCAATGCCGACAGGCCCGGCGCGACCGATGCGGAGGACCGGCGCGCCATCCCGCGGCCGCTGCCGCCGGCGGGGGCCACGTCCGCCGTCGATGGGGGCGCGCGTGAGGTGAAGTGACCCGCCCCTTCCGCGTGACCGTGGCGCGATCGGCCGCCAGCGGGTACCCTATCTGGTCGCCAACGGGGCGGTGGTCAGAGTGTGGAGTGTCCGATGGCCCATAAAAGCAACCCGCGCCTGCACAAGGCCATGACCCGACGCAAGCATGCGCTGCTGCGCTCGGCGGTTCACGCCAACGGGGCCGCCAGCCGGCGGGGCATGCTGGAGCGCCTGTTCACCCTGGCCTTCAAGGGCTTCGTCTATCCCCAGATCTGGGAGGATCCGGCGGTTGACCTGGCGGCGTTGGAGATCGGGCCGGACAGCCGGATCGTGACCATCGCGTCGGGCGGCTGTAATGTGATGAGCTACCTGACCGCCGAGCCGGAACGGATCACCGCCCTGGACCTGAACCCCGCCCATGTGGCCTTGACCCGCCTGAAGCTGGCCGGGATCAAGAGCCTGCCCGGCTATGAGGCGTTTTTCCGCTTTTTCGGCTTTGCCGATGAGCGGGCGAACCTGGCCGCCTATGACCGCCACATCAAGCCGGGCCTGGACCCGGAAAGCCGCGCCTATTGGGATCGGCGCCGGCTGACCGGCGGCCGGCAGATTACCCTGTTCACGCGCAATCTGTACCGCTTCGGCCTGTTGGGCAGGACCATCGGCTTGGTGCACCTGATCGCCCGGCTCCATGGCCGCAACCCGCGGCGCATGCTGGACGCCCGCACCCTGGAGGAGCAGCGCTGGCTGTACGAAAGCCTGTTGGCGCCGATGTTCGACAAACGGCTGGTCCGGGCGGTGTGCCGCATGCCGGTCTCCCTGTACGGGTTGGGCATCCCGCCGGCCCAGTACCAGGCCCTGGCGGGGGAGGGCGCGGACGTGGCCGATGTGTTGCGCCTGCGGCTGGAGCGGCTGGCCTGTGATTTCCCGATGCAGGACAATTACTTCGCCTGGCAGGCCTTCGGGCGCCGCTATGACCGGCAGGACCGGCGCGCCGTGCCGCCCTACCTGAAGCGGGAGCATTACGACACCGTCCGGGCGGGGGCCGACCGGGTCACGGTCGAGCACGCCGCCATGACCGAATGGCTGGCCGGGCAGGAGGATGACAGCCTGGACCGCTACGTGCTGCTGGACGCCCAGGACTGGATGACCCCCGAACAGCTGACCGATCTGTGGCGGCAGATCACCCGTACCGCCCGCCCCGGCGCCCGGGTGATCTTCCGCACCGCCGGCACCGAAAGCCTGCTGCCGGGCCGTGTGCCCGACGGGATCCTGGGTCTGTGGACCTATGACCCCGACCGATGCCGGGCCTTGGGCGCCACCGACCGGTCCTCGATCTATGGCGGGTTCCATCTCTACACGCTCAAGCCGGCCGCCTGAGCGATGACCGTCGAACCGGGGGATGCCGCCGGCCATGCCAGGCGCATGGACCGTACCTATGCCGCCCAGCGCCATGTCTATGACCTGACCCGGAAATACTTCCTGTTCGGGCGGGATCGGCTGATCCGGGAGCTGGCGCCCCCGGCGGGTGCTGCGATCCTGGAGATCGGCTGCGGGACCGGCCGCAACCTGATCCACATCGCGCGCGCCTATCCGGGCACCGATCTGTTCGGTTTGGACATCTCCGAGGAAATGCTCAAGACCGCGCGCGCGACCATCCGGCGGGCCGGCTTGGCCGACCGGATCACCCTCGCCCAGGCCGTCGCCGCCGGCTTCGATGGCGGGGCGGTGTTCGGCCGTGCCCGCTTCGACCGGGTGGTGATGAGCTATACCCTGTCCATGATCCCGCCCTGGCAGGCGGCGATCGGCCAGGGCCTGGCCCATCTGGCGCCCGGCGGCCGCCTGATGGCGGTCGATTTCGGCCCGGGCCAGGGCTTGCCCCTATGGTTCCGGCGCGGTCTCCGGGCCTGGCTGGCCAAATTCCACGTCGCCCCGCGCGACGATTTGGCCACGGTCCTGGCCGAACAAGCGCGCGACCGCGGGCTTGAGGCCGCGCCCGCCCAGCCGATCCTGGGCGGGTACGCGGTTTTGGGGGCGGTGGCGGCCCCCGAGGCGGCACCCGCCTGACCCTTGGGGCTCACGCCGTCTGGGGTTCGATGGGCCGGGCGCGCTTAAGCCGCTTCCGATCTTTCGGATTGTTCAGCGTCTGCCACAGATCGACGCGGCGTTGGGTGTTGAGCCAGAATTCGGGCGAGGTGCCGAAGACCGTGGACAGGGTCAGCGCCGTGGCGGCCGTGACCCGCCGGTCGCGGGCTTCCGTTTGGTCATCAGCATGGCGTCGCCCTCTCAGCGATAGGTGTGATCGTCCAGGTACAGGTCATGGGCTTCGCCCCGATCCGCGTGCCACTTTAGATCAGTCGCCCCTTTCGGTTAACCGGGCACCACCAAAGCGTGGCGTTTCTTGCCGCTGGACAGCTTGATCTTACCGTCATCGGCCAGATCCGACGCGGTGATCGGGGCTTCGGGGTCGTCCAGCTTTTGGTCGTTCAGGCGCGCGCCGCCGCCCTTGATCAGCCGGCGTGCCTCCCCGCCTGACGCCGCCAAACCGGCGGTTTGCAGCAGCTTGAAGGCCGGGATGCCGGCCGCCAGCGCGCCATGCGATACGGTGACGGTTGGCAGCCCGTCCGCCGATTGGCCGTGCTCGAAAGTTTGTCGGGCGGTCTCCTGGGCGGCTTCGGCCGCGTCCCGGCCGCGGGCCATGGCGGTGGCCTCGGTGGCCAGGATCTTCTTCGCCTCGTTGATCTCCGATCCACCCAAGGCTTCCAACCGGTCGATCTCCGCCAATGGCAGCTCCGTGAACAGGCGCAGGAACCGGCCGACATCGCCATCCTCGGTATTGCGCCAGAACTGCCAATAGTCGAAATCCGCCAGCCGGTCCCGGTTCAGCCAGATCGCCCCCGCCGCGGTCTTGCCCATCTTGGCGCCGGACGCGGTGGTCAGCAGCGGGGCGGTCAGCCCGAAGACCTCGACCTGATCGGTCCGGCGGGTCAGCTCGATGCCGTTGACGATGTTGCCCC